>NZ_JAFCLY010000030.1:0-113944 GCF_018130185.1 Bradyrhizobium sp. AUGA SZCCT0182
TCGTGTGCACTTTGTTTTGTGCAAACCGCACGCGAGACCGCGGGTGCAGCGCGCACCCGGTCTTCCCTGCGCCCTCTCATTCTGGGGGCAAGGAATTTCTGGCAAAGCTCGGGCGCACGCGTCGCGAGAATGCGGACGGTCGTCTTTGCTGTTTGAAAATTGAATCGAAGATTTTTTTCGTCGTCCCGGCGAAGGCCGGGACCCATACGCCGCGGCCTATCGGTGAGAGTGCTGGCGTTAGCGACCCTCTTCAACAACAACGGTCACGGAGTATGGGTCCCCCGATGCGCAATTGCGCATCTGAGCTCAAGGCCGGGACGACGAGGACGAGAGAGCGACCCGTCAGCTCGCAGCGCTAGCTTGTCGTCGACGGGCGCACCACGCGCTTGATCTTGTCGGTCGTGTAGCTTTGTCCGCCGATCGAAAGCAGCGGCGGGGAGGCGCTGAGATCGACCGAATCCACGACGCCCTGGACTTCGGTGGAGATCGCCACGTTGTTGCCGGAACTGTCCTTGCCGGTGGCGGTCAGCGTGTAAGTGCCGGCCGGCCACTGCACGCCGTCATTGCCTTTGCCGTCCCAAACGAAACTGCTACCGCCCTGTTTCAGCGCGTAGTTGCCGCTGTAGGCAGTCTGTCCTGCCGAGTTGGTGATCGTGATGGTTGCCGAGGTGTCCTTGTCGCTCTGGAAATTCCAGGTCGCCGACTTGTCGAACGCCGCCTTGCTGCCGTCGACCGCAACCGTGTTGCCGACATAGACCAGCGCCTGGGTCGCCTGGGCGCTCTTTTCGATTTCGAGCAGCGACTTCAACTGCTCGTTGGACTTGAGCTGCTGCTCGACGCCGGCGAACTGCACCAGCTGCTGGGTGAACTGGTTGGTGTCGAGCGGATCCAGCGGGTTCTGGTTCTGCAGCTGCGTCGTCAGCAGCGTCAGAAAGGTCTGGAAATTATCCGCGATCCCCGTCGTCGCGGTCGAGCTCGTGGAGCTGCTGGAGCTCGAACTGCCCGTTGCGGGCGCCGAGACGATCGTCGTCGGCATGGTTGCATCGACTGCCATAACGCTCTCCGTTAAATCCTGATGTCCACGCCGCCGCTCGCTCCGAGCATGCGGCCATAGTTGCGGCCGGCAACCGCTGCCGGAATGCTGTCTTCTTCGCTGACGACCAGGCGATGGGCGTTGGGATTGGACTGGTTGCCGTCGTTCTGGCCCTGCGAGGATTGATCGCGCAGGCTGAATTGCAGCCCGCTATTGCCGGTCGAAAGCCCGGCATTGTCGAGCGCGCGCTGCAGCTGGTTGGCGTCCTGGCGCAGCATCGACAGCGTCTCCGGCCGCTCCACCGTCAGATGCGAGGTGACCTGGCCGTTGCGATCGACATCGATGCGGACGTCGATGCGGCCAAGCTCGGCCGGATCGAGCCGGATTTCGAAACGGCTCTTGCCGCTCTTGGCCGACGCTGCGATTTCCATCGCAAGCCCGCTGAGCGGCACCGCTGCTGATGTCGCGACGGCGACGTTGAGCTGGGGTGCCGGGACTGGTGCGGTGGAAGATGCCGGCTGCTGCGTCAGGATCGCGCCCGCGGCCTGCAAGCCGTTGTTGGATGCGCCAGCCAGCGTCTGGCTGGCATCGGCTGTGACCGGATGCGCATGCGTGGCCGCATGGGCCGATGGTGCCGGGGCGCCGTTGCCTGCGACATCAGCTTTGGCGGCGTCGATGACACCGTTCTCGGCTTTCGGTTGGCCTGTGACCTCGGCCTGCGGCGTGACTGATGGAACGATGGTGCCGGGCGCCGGAGCCGCGGGGGCGGCGATCGTGCCGGCTGCCTTGTCCGGTTCGCCCGATGTTGCAGTGGCTTCCTTCGTGGCGACCGGCGTCTTGGCTTGCGTTGCGGTTTTCGACACGCCGGCAGCCGTCGCGGCCGCGGATGCAGCCAATGCGATGCCTGACGTGACCGTGGTGTCGGCGGGAGCGACCTGCGCGGTGACGGCTATGCTGACCTCGGTCTGGGCATCGATCTTCGCGCCCTCTGTCTTGGCGGCGTTGGCGGTCGCAGCCGGATTTGCGCTGGCATCGGCCGCCGGAGCGGTTGCCCCGGTGAGCGTGGCGGTGGCGACAATGGCGGCGGCGGCGATCGCAAGCGGCGCCGTCGCGGTATCGGTGGGAGCTTTTGCGATCGAGGCTTCCACTGTTGCCGTGGCGACAGGAATCATGGTGGCCACGGCGCTGGCCGTTACCAGTGCTGCCGTATCCTGTTTCGCTTCGGTCTGATCGGTGGCCGCAGCGTCCTCGCCGGAAGCGGGCTTGCCTTCCGCCTTGGTCTCATCCGGTTTCGAGGTGTCGGACTTGGAAGAATCCGGTTTCGTCTTGGAGCGGCGGGTTGCGTCGGTCCTGGTGTCCGCCTCGGCGTTGTCGCGGGCGTTGCTGCCGGCATCGCGGCCGCTGGAATCCTGGCGCGCGTCGCTGCGCGCGGCCTTGTCGGATGCCGCTTTGTCCGAAGCCACCTTGTCCGATGCGCTGTTGTCGCGCGCCCGGTGGTCCGCCGGGCTTTGCGAATCATCGGCGCGGCGCGGCGCAGTGTCTTGGGGACGGTGGTCGCTGTTGGCAGCGGCCTTGTTGCTGTCGACCAGCGCCGCAAAGCTGTCGTTTCCGGCCGTCTGGTCGGAATCCGGCCGCCCCGACCTTGCCGTCGCGCCTTGAAAAGACACGTTTGCCGATAGTTCTGACGTGACACTAACCACGGGCGACCCTCGCGCTGAAACCTTGGCTACCTCTGAGCAAGGACCGGGCCATGCTGGATCTCCAAAAAATATCGTTTTATTTCAATGCCTTATGGTGACGCCGGGTCGCCAGCGGAGGTCCTGGGCTGGCCCCCTTTTCTGCCCGGCGGCAAGATTTGCCGTCTATTGCCGGGCCAAACCCGGTCCGGCTGATTGCCTCCCGGGAATACGGCCTATATTAAAGAGCGGACTTCCGGTCCGGCCTGAAAGGGCCGAAACGGGCCTTAAGGCCTTATATATAAAAGGCTTTTTTGAACTCTTGCCGCGCGGCGCTGCCTCGCGATTGAAGCCGATTGACCTGCCATGCCGAACAGTCTGGACCTCGAAGGCCGCCCCCAGGACACACGGATCGTGGTCGCCATGTCTGGCGGCGTCGATTCCTCGGTGACGGCTGCCTTGCTGAAGTCCGAGGGCTACGACGTGGTCGGCATCACGCTGCAGCTCTACGACCATGGCGCGGCCACCCATCGCAAGGGGGCCTGCTGCGCCGGCCGTGACATTCACGATGCCCGCAATGTCGCCGAGCGGATCGGCATTCCGCATTACGTGCTCGATTACGAAAGCCGTTTTCGCGAGTCGGTGATCGACAATTTCGCCGACAGCTACGCGCTCGGCGAAACGCCGGTGCCGTGCATCGAGTGCAACCGCTCGGTCAAGTTTCGCGACCTGCTGTCGACCGCGCGCGAGCTTGGCGCCAGCGCACTCGCCACCGGACATTATGTCGCCTCGCGGCGTCTCGCTGACGGATCGCGGGCGCTGGTGTGCGCGGCCGACGCCGATCGCGACCAGAGCTATTTCCTGTTCGCGACCACGCGCGAGCAGCTCGACTATCTGCGCTTTCCGCTCGGCGACATGACCAAGCCGCAGGCGCGCGAACTGGCGCGGCGCTTTGGGCTCGAGGTCGCCGACAAGCAGGACAGCCAGGACATCTGCTTCGTCCCGACCGGTCGCTACACCGACATCATCGGCCGCCTGAAGCCCGGCGCGATCGAGCCCGGCGACATCGTCGATCTCGACGGCCACGTCATCGGCCAGCATCAGGGCATTGTTCATTTCACCGTCGGCCAGCGCAAGGGGCTGGGCATCGCGTCAGCCGCGCCGCTCTATGTCGTCAAGCTCGATGCCGCCAGCCGCCGCGTCGTGGTGGGACCGCGCGAGGCGCTGCGGATGGACCGTATCCAGCTGCGCGACGTCAACTGGATCGGCGACGGCGCACTGGAGCGCGTGATCGGCGCAGGCATCGAGATGTTCGTGCGCGTGCGCTCGACGCGCCCGCCGCAGCCGGCGTGGCTGCGCGCGGTCGATGGCGGCTATGAAGTCGAACTCGTCGCCGGCGAAGAAGGCGTTTCGCCGGGCCAGGCCTGCGTGTTTTACGACGCGCCCTCGGGGCAGGCGCGCGTGCTCGGCGGCGGATTCATCAGGAGTGCGACCGCACGGAAGGTTGCGAGGGCAGGGGTGCAGGATATAACGGCGCCACCGCTCGCCGAGGTGATGCGCGGCTAAAAAAATGCGGGGCATAAGGGCGGGGGCTTAAGGGAATGACTGCGGACATCGACCGCGAGGGGGTCGAAAAGGCTTATGGGCGCTGGGCGCCGGTCTACGATCTCGTGTTCGGCAAGGTGTTCGAGCACGGCCGTCAATCGACGATCGCGGAAGCCGACAAGATCGGCGGGCGCATTCTCGACGTCGGCGTCGGCACCGGATTGTCGCTGTCGGATTATTCGCGCAGCACCAAATTGTGCGGCGTCGATATTTCCGAACCGATGCTGCGCCGGGCGCAACAGCGGGTTCGCGCGCTCGGCCTTTCCAATGTCGAAACGCTCGCGGTGATGGATGCCAAGAATCTGGCGTTCAAGGATTCGTTCTTCGATGCGGTGGTGGCGCAATATGTCATCACCGCGGTGCCGGATCCCGAACGCACGCTGGATGATTTCATCCGCGTGCTGAAGCCCGGCGGCGAACTCATCCTGGTCAATCACATCGGGGCCGAAAGCGGCCCGCGGCGCGTCTTTGAACTCGCCTTCGCACCGCTGGCGCGGCGGCTCGGCTGGCGGCCGGAATTCCCCTGGGAACGATTGACCAATTGGGCCGCCAAACATGGCGGCGTCAGCCTGACCGAACGGCGGCCGATGCCGCCGATGGGGCATTTTTCGCTGATCCGCTTCCGCAAGTCCTGAAATTGCAAGTCTTGAAATTGCAAGTCTTGAAATCAGCCGGGAACCTCCGCGGCTGCGGACCGTTTTCCTTGCATGGCAATAAAACGCTCGCTCTTTCTGTCGTGTGTTCTGATGGCGGCCTCCGGCGTGGCGGCGGCGCAAGCCCCGCCGGGTCCGGCCACTCCCCCGGTTCCGACCGCGCCGCCATCGGCTGCGCGGACCGCCAATTGCGCGCCGATGCATCCAGCGCCGCATTCCGGCGCGGCAGCACCGGAAGGCACCACCACCGGCCAGCGGGCCGAACCGCTCGGCGAAAGATTGGCCCGTTCCGATGGTGTGCTGTGCCCGCCCGCCGGCATTGATCCCGAAATGCATGCACCGGCGCCGGGTGGGGGCAAAACGCCGGTGATTCCGCCGCCCGGCAGCCCCGGCGGCGATCCTTCGATCCGGCCCAAATAGCGCCGTTTGCAGGCGCTTTTCGAACCGGGCGGGTTTGCTTGACAGGCCCCCGACCGACTCCTTATATGCCGCGCGTTCGCGACTGCGGTATGTTGAGCCGTGACGGTGAACCGTGGCGAGGTAGCTCAGCTGGTTAGAGCACGGGAATCATAATCCTGGGGTCGGGGGTTCGAGTCCCTCTCTCGCTACCATCATCACCCCCTATGGAACGGGCGGGAACGCGAGCATCCCGGCTAGTTCGGACAGCCTGCCTTTGATGTCGATGGAGAAGCCGCTGGTGTTTGGTTCGGCGTGCACGATCACGTCCTTCACCAGCCGATCCTGAATCCGGCCGCCGCTCGGAAGCAACGGCGCAGACCGCTGCAGGATTACGCGCGCCCGCACGGGCCATCGTCGATCCGGATTTGCGCCCGGCTCGGAGTTTCCCGGATAACGGTCTTGAACGGGATATTGTGCTAGTTCTGTGAACCCATCAGCAGACGTCTTGTAGCATGCCTTCAGAATTAACGGCCGCCATCGAGGAAGCCTACCGGGTCTTCGGCGCGTATCGATTGGGCCGTGACCTCGTCGTATGCCATTGCCGTTGTTGCATGACCGAGGAGACAGAACGACAGCTGGCCAACACGCCCTTGCGGTCAATCCCGGCCGATCTGCTGGCCGAGTACACCAACTCCGCGCATGACTATGACGATGGTCAGGTCTCGCGTGAGCTACGCTACTTCCTGCCGCGTTATTTCGAGCTGATCGCCGCGCATGATTACCCTGACCACATCGGACTGGATATTTGCCTGCGCCGGCTTGGCCAGGCCGACCACCGGAACAAGTGGCCTCGAGCGGAGGTGGAGAGCATCGACCGCTTCTTCGATGCATTCCTGAGCGACAGCCTGACCCGCCTCGACCTGGAGGTGTGGCCTGCTGGATATCGCCTCGCCTTCAATATCAGGAGCGTCGTGACGCTAGTTGTGACCGCAGGCGGCGATATCGATCGGCTGTTGCACAATTGGGTCGGTGCCGAGGACCCGGCCGCGGCCATCCATATGGCCGCGTTGCGCGAGTACGTGATCGAGGAGCGGGATAAGACCTATCTCCACTCTGCCTGCCTGGAGAGCCACGAGGAGGCGGCCAAAACAGTTGGTGAATGGCTATTGCAGCCGAACCTGACGGCACGAATAGAAGCCGCGTTCTTCGCAGTAAGCGATCCCAGACTGCAGGTGATCCTGTCCAACGGAATGAGAACGGCCTAGAGATCAGCTGCTCTGACGCGTGGCTGGATCACGCCAGTTGCGAATTGGCAGGGCGGCGGCTTCATCAGAAGAAATGCACAAGTCCGATGCTCAGGCCGAGCAGCAGGAGCAGCGACAGCGTGACGGCGGCGGTGACCCTTCCGCCGACCGTTGAGAGAACGCGTACGTCGACACCAAGCCCGAGCGCGGCCATCGACAGCACGGTAAGGATGGCCGCGGTTTTTGTCACCGGCGCGACCGCGATGTCAGGCACGAGCTGCAGCGAGCGCAGCGCGGCGAGCACCAGAAAGCCGATGATGAACCACGGCACCAGCTTGAACGGGCTGATCGCAACCGCCCTGGTCGCGTCGGCATGGCGCTTGCGGCGGTGCGCGGCGACGAGCGAGAGGGCGACCACGATCGGCCCCAGCATCAGCACGCGCACCAGTTTCACCAGCGTGCCGATCTGCGTGGCGCCGATACCGGCGGGGACCGTTGCCGCCAGCACCTGCGGGACGGCATAGACGGTAAGACCCGCCAGAATGCCGTATTGCGTCGCGGACAGGGCGAGCAACGGGATCAGCAGCGGCAGGCCCAGCACCATCAAGACGCCGAGGATCGCGGTGAAGGAGATCGACGAGGCGACGTCGTCGCCATCGGCGCCGATCACGGGCGCCACCGCGGCGATTGCCGAATTGCCGCAGATCGAGTTGCCGCAGGCGATCAGGATCGACAGTTTGGTCGGCAGGCCGAGCATCCGGCTGAGGCCGTAGCTGACAGCCAGCATGATGACGACGGTGGCGACGATCGCTGCGACCAGAAGGTAGCCGGACGCCACGATCGCGGCAAAGCTGACGGAAGCGCCGAGCAGCATGACGGCGACCTCGAGCAGCTGTTTGGCGCTGAAGGCAATGCCGGAGCGCCAGCGCTCGGACGGTTGCCAGGCAGTGCGAATCGCCATCCCGAGCAGGATCGCGATGACCAGCGCTTCGACATAGGGGTGGGCGAAGATGCGCTCTTCGACCAGTTGGGCGCCAAGCGAAACGGCGGTGATCGCGCCGCAAAGTGCGATGCCGGGAATGAGGGCCAGGCTGCGCCTGAAAGCGCCTGGGTCCGACCTTATCCCGTCCGTCTCGTGGTCTTGTTGCGGCACATGCCCCCCGTTTTGGAGAACAGTTTATGCGCCAGCCTGCTCGGCTTCACCAATAAATTTTCGATTCAGCAAGATAGGGAGAGTATTCTTCTTCCGGCTTCCAGCAGGGGCGGGCGCATCGCGTGTGCGCCCTAGAGCAACCCGAACAGGCCCTGCGCCCACGCCACGGCCTGCCCGAAGCTGAAAGCGCCCGGCTCGAAGTACATCGCGCGTGCCAGCACGATGACGCCGACCAACCCCCAGAACAGCCCGACACCGGCCGATTTCAGCCAGTTAGAGTCGCGTTCCGGCGCGGCCGCCGAATCGGCGGTCGGGACCAGTTCTCCAAAGGGATCGAAGGCGGGCGGGCTCATGACGGCTTCCATTGCACGAGCCCCTAATGTCGCCCAGTTCGGCCCGGAAGCAAGGGTAGCGGTATGCAATCTGCGGCCAGAATGTGGAAGTCCCTTTCCCGCCACCGTTCGGGGGTAGGGTTTTCTTCTCCTGGCCCACAATTCATGCCGCTTGACCCGGCCGTATTCCCAGCCACACTGGTGCGAATCCGAAACAGGAGCCGTCCATGGTATTTCTCATTACCGCGCTCGATACATCGGGAACCGTGACCTTGCGGCGGGAGTCGGTGCTGGCCGCGATGAAAAAAGCCGATGAACTGATATCGGACGGCTGCTGGGACGTCGAAATCGTTACGCCTGACGGCGCCACCTACCATTCCGGCGAGTTTGACCAGTTGAGAGAACGGGTATCAGGCCGCCCAGCACTGTCCGGCGCCGTCGACGCGCAGCACCTGTCCTGAGACGAACGCCCCCATCGGCCCCGCGAACATTTCGACGACGCGCGCGACTTCATCGACGGTGGCGATGCGGTCGAGCGTGCCGGTTTCGACCAGACGATTTTGGTCGACCGCGCGCGTGCCCATGAAGCGGCCGGTACGGGTGTCGCCCGGCGCGATGCAGTTCACATTGATGTCGTAGGAGCGCAGCTGATCGGCGAGGCAGCGCGTGTAATGCGTCATGCCGGCTTTGGCGACGGCATAGATCGAACCGTTGGTGCGGCCCTTGAAGGCCGCGACCGAGCCGATGGTGACGATGCGGCCCTGGCGCCGCTTCATCATCTCCTGCGCCACCGCCTGGCAGGTCAGGATCGTGCTGAGCAGATTGCGATCGAGCACCGCGCGCACGTCCTCTTCCTTGATGCCGATGGCGTCGTTCGGATCCGGCTTGCCGCCCTTGGCCGCGATGTCGCCGCCGGCATTGTGGACGAGGATCTCGACCGGCCCCAGTTCTCGCGTCGTGGTCTCGACCACGCGCGCGATGTCGGCACCTTGCGTGAGGTCGCCGAGCACGCGAATGGTGCGCACGCCATGCGCCTTGGCGATATCTTCCGCGACCGCCGTCAGCGTCGATCCCTCGCCATATTCCGCCGGTCCGTTCTCGCGCATGCCGTGGATCGCGACGTCGGCGCCCATCGCAGCCAGTTTTTCGGCGAAGGCGCGGCCGAGCCCGCGGCCCGCGCCGGTCACCAATGCAACCTTGTCCTTGAGCGTCCGAGCGCCGTCGCTGGATGTCATGATGTCTTCTCCTGGATGTGAATGTGTCAGTGTGATCAGCGGCGGCATCCGCTGGTGCCGGAATGCGCCTTAATTCTTGATCGCATAGAGCGGCGTCCTCACCGTCAGCTGATAGGACGGCTTCGGCGTCCAGGCGATCTGCGCGGTGACGCCGAACAGGCGGTTGTCGTTATCGTCCATGCGATCGAGATCGAGCCGTACGATCGGCTGGGTGAAGGCCGGGAACGGCGTGAGATTGAGAAGCTGCGCACCGCCGAACGATTGCACGCCGAAGCGGCCGGTCAGCTTCCAGTTGTTGTCCCACTGATAGTAGCCGCCGACATAGCCCACATAGCCAGGCTTCACTTCAGCGAATATGGAATCGACGATGATTTTTGTGTATTGCGCGCCGGCGAGCAGTCCCCGCGTTTCATCCGGGTTCAGCGCGTAGCCGAATTCGAGGATCGTATTGTAGGAGGTCGTGGCCAATGGCGCGTCGGAAATCGATCGCGATGCATTGCTTTGTATCGTCACCGTTGGAAACATGCCGCCGTTTTGCTGATAGAGGTCGGCCTGAAATCCGACCGTAAAGCCGTAAATATCGAACGACGACCAGGGCAGGCTGCCCGATTGAGACGAAGCGCCGCTGACGCCGCCATAGACCGACAGCTGCTCGTTGACGTCAACCGTCACGGGAATGTCGAGATTGATGCTTCGGCTGGCCGGCGACGACAAGGTCCCGAGCGATGTCAGGTTCGACAGCGTCGACAATAGTGGCGGCGCGCTGAAGCCGATCGAGAGCGTACCGGCCGGCAGGGTGGTGTAGATCGTCCGCAAGTCGAGATAGATGTTAGGCAATACCGGCTTCGGCTTGGCCGGCGCATCTTCGTCCTCGCCATTGTCCTTGCTGTTGTTTTGGCCGGACGCCAGACCGGAACAGCACAGCGACATCAATATCCCGAGCGCCAGCCGCCGGCCGGTTCGCGCCGGCCGGGTGTGCGCAAATCTCATTTTCAATCGAACCTGCACCGGCCCACTCGCATCCAAGGCAGCCGCTTTCCGGCAACAGCTACGCAAGCCCATGGTAACGGATTTGCGGACGCCGCACCATGAGGACCGGGCGAGCGTTATCGGCCGTTCTTGTCCGCCGCCTTGACGGCCACCGCCAGCGCCACCTTGGTCTGCTTGACGATATCTTCGACCAGCTCTTCCCGGCTGACATTGGCAAGCTGGCCGGTGAGAAGTCCCTGTTCGGCCAGCATCACCACGCCGTGCAGCGCGGCCCAGATTTGCAGGGCGCTGCGTTCGCGCAGCAATCCGACCGCGGGCGCTTCGAGGGATTCCAGCAGCAGCTCGAAGGTTTCCATCGCGGCAACATGCAGCTCGCTGCCCTTGGGTGCGCATGCCATGATCCGTGAGGCGAACATCAGGCGGTAGACGCCGTTGCGGCGAAGACCGAAATCCAATGTGGCTTGCGCCAGGCGCGACAGCTTCGAACGCCTGGAGGGTTTTCCGATCGACTCGCGCAGGATGGCGTTGAACTGGCGGAAGGCTTCGGCCGTTACCGCCGTGAGCAGGCTCTCGCGGTCGGCAAAATGCTTGTAGGGAGCCGGCTGCGAGACGCCGAGCCTCTTGGCCAGCGCGCTGATGCTGATCGCTTCGGGGCCGCCGAGTTCCACTTCCCCGAGCGCGGCCTGAACCAGGGCATCGCGGAGATCCCCGTGGTGATAGGTGTTGAGCGCTTTACGTGCGGGGCGAGGTGGCATTCAGTGTAATGATCTATAACTTTCCGCTTGACAGCACAATCGCGACGATAATGTAATACGGTATAACTTGAAGAGGCGGACCGGCCGCAGTTGGTAACGCCCAAATCAACATGAGGAAATGCGACGCGCCGGTTGAGCGCGCGCGGCTTGAAGGAGCGCTCGCATGTCGGGAAAGCTGAAGATCCGCGTCGATCAGGACAAATGTCAGGGACACGCACGCTGCAAGTCGCTGGCGCCGGAACTGTTCGAGCTCGACGAATTCGGCAATGCCCATGAAGTCGGCGACGGTTCGGTCCCCGCGGGCCTGGAAGACAAGGCCTGGCTCGCCCAGACCAATTGCCCCGAAATTGCGATCGAAGTGCAGGAAGAATAGGGGCGATAGTCCGGTCCTGAAATCAAGCTCGTCCTGAACGAACCAAGCAAAAGGAATTTGCGCGATGTCCGATTCCGTCAGCATGATGCCCGAACATCCTCCGGTCACCGATTGGGTCAACGATTTCGATCATACCGATCCGCGCTGGACCGAGAATCCGTTTCCGATCTGGGACGAGTTGCGCAACGAATGCCCGGTGGTGCACACCAAGCGTTTCCTCGGCTGCTATCTGCCGACCACCTATCAGGCGGTGAAGGAGATCGCCTACGACACCGAGCATTTCTCCTCGCGGCGCGTCATCGTGCGCGACGTGCGGCCCGAAGTGACGCGAAACGCCGCGCCCCCGATCACGTCGGATCCGCCCGAGCACAAGCCCGCCAAGCAACTGCTGCTTCCGCCGTTCACGCCGGACGCGATGAAGAAGCTGGAGCCGCGGGTGCGCGCCATCTGCAACGAGCTGATCGACGAGTTCATCGCCGACGGTCAATGCGACGCTGCGGCGCGCTACACCAAGCATGTGCCGGTGCGCGCCATCGCCCACATGCTCGGTATCCCCGAAAAGGACGGCGATCTCTTCGTCAACTGGATCCACATGATCCTTGAGCTCAGCATCAAGAACGAGAGCATGCTGATGCAGGCGGTGCAGGAGATGAGCGCCTATTTCGCCGGCCATATCGAGTATCGCAAGACGCATCCGACCGACGACCTGATCTCGACGCTGATGAAGGCCAAGGACAAGGACGGCAATCCGCTGGAGGATTCCCAGGTGCTGGGCTCGCTGCGGCTGCTGCTGATTGCCGGCATCGACACCACCTGGAGCGCGATCGGCTCCTCGCTGTGGCATCTGGCGAATACGCCCGCCGACCGCGACCGGCTGATCGCCGAGCCGGAGCTGATGCCGAGGGCGATCGAGGAATTCCTGCGGGCCTATTCGCCGGTCACGATGGCGCGCGAAGTGATGAAGGAAACCACTATCAGCGGCTGCCCGGTCAAGCCGGGCAACATGGTGCTGCTGTCGTTCCCGGCGGCCAACCGCGACCCCGCGATGTTCCCGGATGCCGACAAGGTGGTGATCGACCGCAAGGAAAACCGCCATGCCGCGTTCGGCCTCGGCATTCACCGCTGCGTCGGCTCCAACCTCGCGCGCATGGAAATGACGGTCGCGATCGAGGAATGGCTGAAGCGGATTCCGGACTTCAAGCTCGATCCGGCCGGCAAGGTCACCTGGTCGGAAGGCACGGTGCGTGGCCCGCGCCAGCTTCCGGTGCTGTTCGGCAAGAAAAACTGAGCAGGAACTGAGCCTGCTTCGGGCGCGGCGCGCCGGCAATTTCGACCGGATTGCCCGCGCGTTCACTTGATCTCGATTTTGGCTTCTCTGGCGACCACCTTCCAGGCCTCGATGTCGCGCACGTTGATGTCGCGCTGCCGGTCTCCGGGGATGAAGTCCGCGGTGACGCCGAGCGCGAGCAGCCTTTCGGTCATATCCGCTTCGGCGATCGACTCCTGCAGTGTAGCTGAAAGCTTCTTCGCGGCGATGTCGGGGATGCCAGCGGGCGCGTACATGACCCAGGACAGGCTGCGCTCAAAATCGATCCCCTGGTCCTTGTAGCTTGCGACTTCAGGCAGGCTTGGCGAGCGATCCCCGCATGTGCCCAGCGCCTTTACTTTTCCATCCTTCACCAGCGGCGTCGCCGTCGCCATATCCAGCGTGCCGAGCGAGATGTGGCCACCGATAAGATCATTGGCAACCTTCGCCGCGCCGCTGAACGGCACGTGTTCGAGTTTGATGCCGGCTTTCTGCGACAGGATTTCCGCGCAGAAATGTCCGGTCGAGCCGACGCCCCAGGATCCGTACTGGATCTGATCGCCCTTTTTCGCCATCGCGATCAGGCCGCGCAGGTCGCTCGCCGGAAAATCCTTCGAGGCCACCACCAGGATCGCCGACGTTCCGATGCGGCCGATGACTGCAAAATCCTTGATCGGGTCATAGGGCAGGCTGGTATAGGACGCGGGCGCAAGCACATGCGTGGTCATGCCGCCGATCATGATGGTGTAACCGTCCGCCGGCGAGGTCGCGACCATCTGCGTGCCGATGGTGCCGGCCGCTCCCGTGCGGTTTTCGACGAAAATGGTCTGCCCCAGGCGCTTGCCCATCTTGTCGGCCAGCAGCCGGCCGATGACGTCGCCGCCGCCACCGGCCGCGAACGGCAACAGCATTCTTATTTTTCTGGAGGGATAGTCCGACGCGTCCTCGGCCCTTGCCGAACAGGTGGCCAGGACGAGCATCAGCAACGTCAGCATCGTTGTGCGGAACTTCATACGCAACTCCCTTGGGTTTCCCGGTACTTGTTTTTTTGTTAGCGGTCGTCAAAGCTGGCAGATCGGAAGGGCAGGCAATTCCTCAAATCACTGGGCGCGCGGCTCGGCGCAGGAATGTCGAAGGATGAATCGGGTCGGCAGATAAATCGGCCTTGTGTCCTGGGCCTGATCGCCGTCGCGCACCCGCTCAAGCAGGGTTTTTGCGGCAATCCTGCCGATTTCGCTCAAGTCCCATGTCAGCGCGCTGATTGCCGGCGTCGCGTGCCGGGCCAGATCCGTGTCGCCGATACACACCAACGAGATGTCGCCCGGATAGCGAATGCCGTTGCTGGCGAGCGCGTCCATCACGCTGGCGAGCATGTGCGTTCCCAGCGTGATGATCGCAGTGGGCGGCGCAGGCCCTTGCAGCAACTGGCAGACGTCGCTGAAGGCGATGCCCGAGCCGTGCACCTGCGGGCGGACGAGATCGAGATCGACCTCAAGTCCGGCTTCGATATGCGCCTGCCGATATCCGGCTACCCGCTCCGTACTCGGCAGCACCGCCGCAGGCCCGGTCAGCAGCGCGATACGGCGATGGCCGAGGCCGATGAGATAGCGCGTCACCTCAAAGCCGCCGCCGCGATGATCGGCGCGCACCGACGGCGCGCCCGGCACCTCGCGGTCGATCCCGACACAGGGCAGGTCGAGCGTAGCCAGCGCGCTTGTAAAATCCTTGTGGGTGTTGTCTCCGGCGAACAGCAGCAATCCATCCATCCGCCGCCGGCGCACCGCGGATATAAACGCGGTTTCGCGTTCCTCGGCGTGCCGGGTTGCGCCGAGCATCAGGACGTAGCCGGCGCGTTGCAATTCCTCTTCCGCGGCGTTGACCATCTCGCTGTAGAGCGGGTTGGAGATATCGGAGACCATGCAGCCGATCGTGTTGCTGGCGCGCGAGCGCAGCGCCTGCGCGGCGGAATCTGGCTCGAAGCCGAGGCGGTCCACGACGCGCATGATCCGGGCGTGCAGTTCAGGACTGATGTGCGGCTCGCGGTTCAACACCCGGCTGACGCTGCTGACCGACACGCCGGCTTGCGCAGCGACATCGCGGATGGTCGGCCGAAGGGATGGGGTCGGCTGGGTTCTGGCCATCGGTCCTGCTTGCCCGCTGTCGCGTCCTAAGTGCCCGGATTCGTTTGCATTCGAGCCCGGTCGGCTCAAAATCAGCTGCATCTGGAAACGTTATTTGAAGCACTTTGCCTATTAATATTGACATCAGTGGAAACATCAAGCTCAATCGTGGAAACGTTTCCAAGAACAACCCTCGACCGGGCCGGGAGGATTTTGCGTGAACGGGCAGAACGCATGAAACGGCGGGTCGAAGGCAAGGTCGCGCTGGTGACCGGCGCCGCCAACGGAATCGGGCGCAGCGCGGTCATTGTGTTGGCGCGTGAGGGCGCGAAGATCGTCGCGACCGATCTGCAGGACGAGAAGGGCGAGCGCCTGCTGGGCGAACTGCGGTCGGCTGGATGCGAGGCGGAATATCTCCATCACGACGTGACCAGCGAGGAAGACTGGCAGTCGGTGATCGCCAAAACCAAAGCACGGTTCGGCCGGCTGGACGTGCTCGTCAACAACGCCGGGATCGGTCTCTCCAGTCCCGTCGTCGACATGTCGCTCGCCGACTGGCGACGCCAGGTTGCCGTCAATCTCGACGGCGTCTTCCTCGGCGTCAAAACCGCGCTTCCGCTGATGCGCGCAGGCGGTGGCGGCAGCATCATCAATGTTTCTTCGATTGCGGGCATCAAGGCCTCGCCAAACGTGTCCGGTTATTGCGCGACCAAGGGCGGCGTCCGTCTGTTCACAAAGTCCGTCGCGCTGGAATGCGCCGCCGCCAAGGACGGCGTCCGGGTCAACTCGCTTCACCCCGGCATCACCGAAACCGCGATCTGGGACACGCTGATCGGCACCGCCGAGGAGGGTTCGAATTCAGGGCCGCCGCGCGGCGCGACGCTGGACAAACTGACCGAACGCGCGGTGCCGCTCGGTTTCAAGGCGATGCCGGAAGATATCGCGAGCGGCATTCTGTGGCTCGCCAGCGACGAGAGCCGCTACGTCACGGGCACCGAACTCGTGATCGACGGCGGCCGTTCGATCGGCTGACAGGAAATAGACCATGGCAACTCAGGCGAACAAGCAAGACCACACCCGGGATCGCGTCGAACGCGCGGCGGTCGAGGGCGACTATGACGCGGTCGTGGTCGGCGCAGGTTTTGGCGGTCTCTATGCGTTGCACCGGCTGCGTGAGAAGGGCCTATCCGTGATCGGCTTCGAGGCCGCCCCCGAAGTCGGCGGCACCTGGTACTGGAACCGCTATCCCGGCGTGCGCTGCGACGTTCCGAGCCTCTATTATTCCTACACATGGTCGGAGGAGTTGCGGCGGGAGTGGCGCTGGTCGGAGAAATACGCCGCCAGGCGCGAGATTCTGGACTACGCCAAATACGTCGCCGATCGTTTCAAGCTGCGCGATTTGCTGCGGTTTCAGACCCGCGTCATTTCGGCGTCATTCGATGAAGCCGGCGGGCGCTGGCTGGTGCGGACCGATCGCGGCGACCAGATCCGCGCCCGCTTCTGCATCATGGCATCAGGCGCGCTCTCGGTGCCGAACAGCCCGAAGACGCCGGGCCTGGAGAGCTTTCGCGGTCCGATCTACCACACCGCCCGCTGGCCGGAACAGGAGGTCGACTTCACTGGTCTACGCGTCGGCGTCGTTGGCACGGGGTCATCGGGCGTGCAGGCGATTCCCCTGATTGCGGATGCCGCCAAACACGTCGTGGTGTTCCAGCGCACACCGAATTTCTCCGTGCCCGCGCGCAACCGCGCGCCTGGGGACGAGGACTTCAAGCAGTTTGATGCGGCCTTCCCGGCCTACTGCGAGAGCCTCGCAAGTCCGAATGCCGGCCGCGTAAACTCTTCCGCGTTCGAGGCGCCGATACCCTCGCGCGACGAACAATGGCGGCGCTACGAGGAGCTCTGGCAGGAAGGAGGCGGCGGGTTTTTGCTGTCGTTCCCGAATCTCCTGACCCATGAGGCCGTCAACGACGTCGCCTGCGATTTCGTGCGCGAGAAGATCCGCCAGATCGTCAAAAATCCCACAACCGCCGCGGCGCTGAGCCCCTCGGGATATCCCTTGGGCGTCAAGCGCATCTGCGTCGATACGAATTATTACGAGACCTTCAACCGCGACAATGTCGAATTGGTGAATCTCAAGGAAGAGCCGCTCGAGGCGCTGACGGCCGACGGCGTCAAGACCTCGGCGCGCCAGTTCTATCTGGACGCGCTGGTGTTCGCGACCGGCTTCGACGCCATCACCGGGGCACTGTTCGCGATGGACATCCGCGGACGAAATGAGCTTCGTCTGCAGGACGCCTGGGCCGAAGGACCGCGCGCCTATCTCGGCATCGCCGTGGCTGACTTTCCCAACCTGTTCATCATCACCGGCCCCGGCAGCCCGTCGGTGATAGGCAACATGATCAACGCCTGCGAACAGCATGTCGACTGGCTGACCGACTGCATCGACCATATGCGCGCGCAGGATTTTCGGATCATCGAGCCCGATCCCGCAGCCGAGCGCGCCTGGATGACGCATGTCGCCGAGATGGCCGAACGAACGTTGTTTCCGAAAGCGGACTCCTGGTATCTCGGCGCGAACATCGCCGGAAAACCGCGCGTCTTCATGCCCTATGTCGGGGAAGGCTACCGGCACCGCTGCGCGCAGATCGCCGCGCGTGGCTATGAAGGTTTTCACCTGACCTGAGGCGCGGAAGCGGAAACCACATCAGGTGCGGCGATCCGCAAGAAGCGGGCGAACGCCGCCGACAACGGAGGTATCATGAGTCGCATTTTTGGCGCCGTCTGTCAGAACGGATATGTGGTGCGCGACATCCGCGCCGCGATGGATCACTGGATCAACGTGATGGGCGTCGGGCCCTGGTTCTACATCGACCGGGTCAAGACCGACTATTTCCGTCACCGCGGTGCCGAGTCCGGCATGGAGATGAGCATCGCGCTCGCCAATTCCGGCGATCTTCAGATCGAGCTCATTCAACAGAGGAACGATGCGCCTTCCATGTACAAGGAGTTCCTCGATTCCGGCCGCGAAGGCATGCAGCACATGTCGTACTGGACGAGGGATTATCAGGCTCTCTACGACCGCGCGTTGTCGCTGGGCTACAAGGTTGGGCACGAGGGCCAGATCGGCGGCGAGCAGGGCCGCTTCTGCTATTTCGACACGGAATCCCATCCCGGCACCATCGTGGAGATCTCCGACATCAGCGGTGGCAAGGGACGGTTCTTCGAACATATCAAGCAGATCGCCGCCGGTTGGGACGGCTCCGAGCCGATCCGTGACGTCAGAGCTCGCTGAGCCGCCGGTCAACGTCGAAAAAACAGCAAACACAAGGAGACGCACATGGCCAGATTACCCCTGATCGACCCCGAGAAGACCAGCGGCGACACCCGCACGGCCTTCGACAGGATGCCGGTGAAGCTGAACATCTTCCGGATGCTGGCGCATGCCGAAACCAACTTCATTCCCGCGATGCGGTTCGCCAACTCCATCCTGCACAAGCAGAAGCTCAGCCACGTCAATCGCGAACTGCTGATTCTCCAGGCCGCGCAGCGGGAAGGCGGCGCCTATGAGTGGCGCCAGCATGTCCCGATCGCGCTCGGGGTCGGCGTCACGCAGCCGCAGATCGACTGCATCGAACAGGGCAATTACGCCGACGCCGCGTTCAATGCAGCCGAACAGGCGCTGCTGGCTTTCGGCCGGGAAGTGGTCGACAATGTCCGTGTGCCTGAGCCGGTGTTTGCCGGGATGCGCGCGCATTTCAGCGAGCAGGAAATCGTCGAATCGATCATGACGATCGGCTTCTACATGATGATGGCGCGCCTGACCGAGGCGACCGAGACCGACCTCGATCCCGCCGCCGGGATGACCGTTTACGAGAGCAGCAAGCGCGGGAAGGCCGCCTCTGCGGATTGACCGCGCCGTCGGCACCAGCGATCATCGCGACCGGTTGAACGGTAAGAGGCGGAGCGGTTGCGATGAGCGAGTTGCCGGAGAAGGATGGTCCGCGATCCCTGAGCGAGATCGCCAGCTACCACGCGCACATCTATTACGATCCGGCGACAACGCGGGGCGAGGCCGAGCAGTTGCGCGGCTGGATGGGCGAGCGCTTTTCGGTGACGCTCGGCCGGTGGCACGACGTCAAGGTCGGTCCCCACGATCAGGCGATGTACCAGGTGGCCTTTGCCAAAGAGGTGTTCCCTGAACTGGTGCCCTGGCTGATGCTGAATCATGGCAGGTTGAGCGTTCTGGTCCATCCGAACACGACCAATCCGCGCCGCGACCATCTTGCCGATCCGATCTGGATCGGGCCCGCGCTATCGGTGCATGCGGACAAGCTGCCGGAACACTCGGAAATGGAACAGGCACCGGCACCGAATACCAGCCCGACGCTCCGGCCCTGAGCGTGGCCGTCACACAGGGAACCGGCGCTGTTTACCAAGATTGCCCGGGTCGCTGCGGATTCGATTGATGACCATAGCCGTGGTCCGGTGTCTCGATTATGCCTTACTTTGAATTGCATTATATTTGGGCTTATTCGGTGAATCCCTTGCAGAATCAGGTCTGATTCCGAAGCGCCGAGCCGGGGACGGATGGATTACAGGACCACGAGCACGACCGGGCATGCTTCGAGCCGCGGTTTTCCATTGGTCGGCAAGGCCGCCTTTGCCGCTGCCTTGCTCGTGGTGACGTCGGCGCTGGCCGCCTGGGCGATGAATGTTGATCTCGTTGCCTGGCTACGAAACCCGCAAGCCGCCAAAAGCGCCGGCGCATTCTCGTTCGATGACAGGTTCGGATCGGGCGCGGCGCGCAACGCGCCGTCCATCAGGTATCCCTCGCGTCCCGTCTTCCGCCCGGCGCGAACGGATTTCGACGCCGAGTTCGGTCACATCGAAAGCCAGCTGGCCGAGCAGTCGCCGGATGCGCAGGCCGACCAGCCCGCAGCGCCGGCCGGGCCTGCGATTCCGCTGCCGAGGTCGCGGCCCGCCGAAGCCGTTCTGGCGCTGAGGGTTGATCTGCCGCCGCCTCCGCCGGCGCGGTCGGACGACCGGTCCATGTTCCAGAAGCTGGCCGATATGGTGCCGATGCGTTTTTCGCTGGCGTCCCTGACGCCGGGCGACGGCCTGTTCGGCAACAAGCCCGATCTTGGCGCGCTCGGATATGACAACGTTACCGCGGTCTACGACATCTCGGCGCGGACCGTTTACATGCCGAACGGCGTCAAGCTCGAGGCGCATTCAGGGCTCGGCGGCCTGATGGACAACCCCGCTTCTGTCAGCATGCGCATGGTGGGGGCGACGCCGCCGAACGTCTATGATCTGAAGCCGCGGGAGAAGCTGTTTCACGGTGTCGCGGCGCTTCGCATGACGCCGGTGGGTGATGCCGACACGCTCGGACGAACCGGCTTGCTGGTGCACTCCTACCTGCTCGGGCCCAATGGCGATTCCAACGGCTGCGTCTCGATCAAGGAATATGACAAGTTCCTGCAGGCCTATCGAAACGGGCAGGTCAAGCGCCTCGTCGTGGTGCCGAGCCTGAGCGAGGGCTTGACCGCGTCGCGGCGTTCGACGTCGCCATCATGATTGCGAACAACGTTTCCAATTCCGACACGCCGCTGCGGGCCACGTTCAAGATCAGTTTGAACGGCAAGACGGTATCGATTGGTACCGTCGGTCAAGCCTATCAGTTTATCACCAATCTGAGCTCGGTCGAATGGATCGAGTTCAAGTCGTTGCACGCCGATGCGGTCCGTACGCTGCGAGGCGCCGCTGACAATGCGATGCTGACGGTGCAGGCGACCGCCGCGTTGCGCGCGCTGTTCGTTCGCGCCAAGCTGCTTTGACGATGTAGTCCCAAAAGAGCTATCATTTTCGTTGGCCATCTCGCGGCGTCATTTCAAATCGATTTTTCTCAGAGGTGGCAGCTGCATGAGTCTCGGTGACATTCGCAATCTCGACTACACCGTTCTGCTGTGTTCGAAGATGCAGGAGACCAAGCTATTCTATCTCGACGTGATGGGCTTTCCGATCGCTCACGACAGTGAGAACTGGGTCAGCTTTCAGGTCGGCTCCGCGCTGCTCACCTTGAGGCCGCGCGGTCCCTGGGCTGCGTGGCACGATGGTCCGATCGCCCCCGGCTCGGCTGCGGTCCAGCTCGCCTTCCGGGTCGCGCCGCATCTGATCGATTCCTGTTATGCGACGTTGCAATCCAAGGGGGTGACGATCCTGAGCCCGCCCCGGGACATACCGAGCTGGCACCATCGCGCGCTGTTCTTCCGCGACCCCGAGGGAAATGTCATCGAGATCTACGCCGAGGTTTGAGTCCTCGCACGGTCTCGCGTCATCCCCGGACGAACGCATTTGCGTTCGCTCGGGAAGTGCGCGCTCTTGCGCGCCTCGAAGGATGAATGTGCCCGTGGCCCATCCTTCGAGGCTCGCTGCGCTCGCACCTCAGGATGACGGGCGGGTTCAATCCACCTAAACACGCTACATTCTAGCTGATTTCCTTGCGTACGATCGCAGCCGCCTCGCACATCGCCTTCAGCTTTCCGAATGCGACGTGGCGCGGCATGTATTTCATGCCGCAATCGGGTGCCACCACCAGACGTTCGGCCGCGACATGCTTGAGGCCGTTGCGGATGCGGTCGGCGACGATGGCGGCCGTCTCGATCTCGGGATTACCCAGATCAAGCACGCCCAGCATGATCTTCTTCGATGAGAGATCCTTGAGTACACCGAGATCGAGCTTCGGCTGCGCGGCTTCGATCGAAATCTGTTCGGCGCTGGTGTCGGCGAGTTCGGCAAGGAACGAATAACCCGCCGGCTTGGTCGAACCCGGCACGACTGCGGCATAGCCGAAGCACAGATGCACGACCGTCGGCACGGTGATGCCGGCCAATGCGCGGTTGATGGCCTTGACGGCATAGCGCCTTGCGAGGTCCGGATCGTTGCGCACCCAGGGCTCGTCGAGCTGGATCACGTCGGCGCCGGCCTTTTGCAGGTCCAGCGCTTCGGCGTTGACGGCCTCCGCAAACGCCATCGCGAGTTCTTCGTCGTCCTTGTAGAACTCGTTCCTGGCCTGCTGGCTCATCGTGAACGGGCCGGGCAGGGTAATCTTGGCCGCGCGGTCGGTGTTCTTGCGCAGGAACTCCATGTCGGGCCGTTCGACAGGCCCGCTGCGCCTCACCGGGCTGACCACGCGCGGCACCGGCGTTTGATGCCCGTTGCGCGAGGTGATCATCGCCGGCTTTTCGTCGTCGATGCCGTCGAGCGCTGTCGCAAACCGGTTGGAGTAGCTTTCGCGGCGGATTTCGCCGTCGGTGACGATGTCGATGCCGGCGCGCTCCATGTCTCTGATGGCGACGATGGTGGCGTCGTCCTGCGCTTCCTGCAGATGCTCCGGCGGCAGCCGCCACATCGCATGCATGCGCGTCCGCGGCACCACCTTCGACAGCATCGCGCGGTCGACCAGCCATTCCGGCTGCGGATAGCTTCCGACCACGGTGGTCGGCAGCAAATGCGTTGGCAGGTTCATCACGGTATCCTTGCTCTTGTTGTTATGGCGTCGACAGCGTTTTCAAGCGAAGCATGCCCTCGGACTTGATCCGGGGGTGGATTCCGGTTCGCGTGCAGAAAACGCGTCAAACAGATAAAGCCTCGGGCCGCGCGAGTGCGTCCTCTTGCAGGCGGTGGCGATCGTGGCTTTTGACCTCATGGATGGCATCATAATTGCCCAATCGGATGCCTGGATAGGGCTTAGTGTCGCTTCGCGCCGCGAGAACGGGAGAAAACCGTCGACTTCCGATCGCAACAGGAACAGAGTCGTTTTGCCGCTGCTCGTCGCAATCCGTCGGGTTGACGCGGTGGATAGGTGGATGAGTTTTGACGACCTCACGTGATCAATAAACGGCAACCGGCGCGTCTACCAAAGGCGGTGTCGGCATGACCACGCCCTGGTGGCAGAATGGCGTGATCTATCAGATCTACCCGCGTTCCTTTCAGGACACCAACGGTGACGGCATAGGCGACCTCAGAGGGATCGCGCAGCGGCTCGATTATCTTGTCAGCCTTGGCGTTGATGCGATCTGGATCTCCCCGATCTATCCGTCGCCGATGGTTGATTTCGGCTATGACGTTGCCGACTATTGCGACGTCGATCCACGCTTTGGGACGCTGGCAGACTTCGACGACCTGCTGATGCAAGCCCATCGGCGGGGGCTCAAGGTTCTGCTCGACTTCGTGCCCAACCACACCTCCGACCAGCATCCATGGTTCGTCGAGAGCCGCGCTTCGCGTGGAAATCAGAAAAGAGATTGGTACATCTGGCGCGATGCTGCGGCTGACGGCGGACCGCCCAATAACTGGATCAGCGATTTCGGCGGCTCGGCCTGGGAATGGGACGAAACCACCGGACAATATTACTACCACGCCTTCCTGAAGGAGCAGCCGGATCTCAATTGGCGTCATCCAGCCGTGCGGGCGGCGATGTATGACGTGATGCGTTTCTGGTTCGATCGCGGCGTCGACGGCTTCCGCATCGACGTGCTCTGGCACATGGTGAAGGCCGCAGATTTCCCGAACAATCCGCCCAACCCGGCCTATCGGCCCGAAATGGGTGAAATGCACCGCCTGCTTCAACTCCATTCCACAGACCAGCCCGAGGTGCACCGGATCGCCGCCGAAATGCGTGAAATCGCCGACGGCTATGGCGCCAGGGGACAAGGCGAACGGGTTCTGATCGGTGAGATCTACCTGCCGGTCGATCGTCTGATGCACTATTACGGCGGTGAGCGCCCGGAGGTGCACTTGCCCTTCAATTTCCAGCTCATCGATACGCCGTGGCAGGCGCGCGCCCTGGCGGCGGCGATCACCGGCTATGAGGCAGCGCTACCTTTGGGTGGCTGGCCAAACTGGGTGCTCGGCAACCATGATCGGCCGCGCGTTGCGGCCAAGCGTGGGCAGGCCCAGGCCCGCGTCGCGGCGGTGCTGTTGCTGACGCTCCGTGGCACGCCCACGCTCTACTACGGCGACGAACTTGGTTTGAGCGATGTCATGATCGAAGCATCGCAAGTGCGGGACCCGCGCGAGTTGCGTGAGCCCGGTCTGGCGTTGGGCCGGGATCCCGTGCGCACGCCGATGCCATGGGATGACAGCGAAAATGCCGGTTTCACCAACGCCAAGCCATGGCTGCCGCTCAATGCCGACTGGCCGACGCGCAACGTGGCGCGGATGTCGGAAGATCCTCACTCAATCCTGACGCTTTATCGTCGGTTGCTTGTGTTCAGGCGCGATTGCCCGGCTTTGTCGATCGGTGACTTCGTACTGTTGAATGTGGAGGACGAGATGCTGGTTTACGAACGCCGGCACGATTCGGAGCGGCTGATTGTGGCGCTCAACCTCGGCGCACAGTCGCATCGACTGCCGTTGCCGGATTGGGCGCATAGGAGCCGGGTGCTCCTGTCCACGGTCGAAGATGCGGCGCTGGTCGAAGACGGTGCCCTCCTGCTAGGGTCGAATGAAGCTGTCGTGCTCGAGGCCGGATAGCCCACAGCAGAGAAGGATGATCACGTGCGCATTGCCATGCTGGCGCCGATCTCCTGGCGGACACCGCCGCGCCATTACGGCCCCTGGGAGCAGGTGACCAGTCTCTTGACCGAGGCTTTGGTCGCGCGCGGCGTCGATGTCACCCTGTTCGCCACCAAGGACAGCCGGACGGCAGGCAAGCTCGATGCCGTCTGCCCGGCGCCCTATTCCGAGGATCCCGCGATCGACGCAAAGGTGTGGGAGATGCTCCATGTCGCCCACGTCTTTGAGCAGGCCGGTGAGTTCGATCTTATTCACAACCAGGCCGATTTCGTCCCGCTCGCCTTTTCGCGGCTGGTCGGAACCCCCGTGGTGACGACGATCCACGGTTTCTCTTCCGCGCGCATCCTGCCCGCCTACAAGGAATACGAAAATCGCGTCCACTATGTTGCCATCAGTGACGCCGATCGCCATCCGGACCTGCGCTATGCCGCAACAATCCACCATGGCATTCCGCTGGAGGATTTCCCCTTCGATTCGCACGGCAGCGAAGATCTGCTCTTCTTCGGCCGCATTCACCCGGACAAGGGGGCGGCTGAAGCGATCGCTGCGGCAGATCGGTCCGGCCGAAAATTGATCATGGCCGGCATCGTCCAGGACCAGAATTACTACGACGAGCAAGTAGCGCCCGCACTCGACGACAAATCCGTGGTCTATCTTGGCCCGGTTGGCGGAACGGTGCGCGCGAAGACTCTGGGCTCCGCGCGCGCGCTGCTCCACCTCATCAATTTCGACGAGCCGTTCGGTCTGTCGGTGGTGGAAGCGCTCGCCTGCGGAACGCCGGTCATCGCCCGCAACCGCGGATCGATGCCCGAGCTCATAGATGATGGCGTGACCGGATTTCTGGTCGACAGCCTCGATGCGGCGGTAGATGCGATAGCTCGCATCGACGAGATCGATCGCGCTGCTTGCCGTGCTGCGGTATCGGCCCGTTTCACGGTGGACCGCATGGCCGATAGATATCTGGGCCTGTACCGATCAATCCTCGGCTGAGAACCGGGGCGCGCACCCCTCGCGGTCACTCCGCCGCCAGATTGTAGTCGTGGCGTAATGCCTTCTGGATATCGAGCGCGGCGCGTGCCGCCGCGTTGGCATCGGCGTCGCCCGCGGACACCACGCACATCGACCAATTGTTTTCAGCCCGCTCATCCGTGGCGCGATTGATGGCGATCTTGCGAACGTTCGAGCAGCCGGGTTGATTGCGGAGCTCTGCCAACGCATGCGCTTGCAAGTCTTGCATTGAAAGCAGGATCTTTGCCATGCCGGTCTTTACCTGTGCGGGGCGTTACTTCGCGGATTTCGCGATCTTGTGCTCGAGGTGGCCGGTCTCGTAATCCCGGCGCAGCTGGCTCAGCGACGTCTCGTTGAGCTGAAGCAAAACGTCGCTCAGCTTCTCGGTTGCCGGATAACCGGCGGCGAAACCCTGTCCGTAAATCTTGCGAAACGTGCCAACCAGCGTGGCGCCGTGCTTGTGGCTGATTTCGCCGTCGTGGTTGCGGTGGCGATTGTCGAGACCTGTCTTGCTCATGTCGCGCTCCCTTTGCCCATAGCCGACAGCATCCTCCCGCCGGGACCAAAGGGCAACCAATGACTTGGCTGCTCTCTTGGACCGCTCTTTTGGGCCGCTCTCTTGGGCCGGGCCGCGGCCTTGGGGATCGCGCGGATGCTCGCATCCGGGCTGCCAGTTCCAAAGGCTGGCGTCCGATCGAGATGTGGTCCGGGGAACTACGTACGACTAATCCGGAAATCTTAGCCGCCCGTTATTCTTAAGCCCGATTCATTCCTTGTTTACCGCTTTTCATAACCCTGGTTTGGCGGCGAAACGTCAACTTGCTCCGCGACATAGGGGATCGATGATGTTGCGTACCAATTTGGCGCGCATGTTCGGAGCGCTCAGCGCCACCAATGAAGCCATCCTGCGGGCCAAATCGGAGGATGAGCTTTTTCAGAGGGTTTGCGACGCGGCGGTGTTTGGCGGCAAGTTCCTCGGCACGGGCATGCTGCTCGCCGACGGCAACGGCCGTTTGCGTTGTGTTGCCGGCGCCGGTCTTGGCGTCGATACGCTGAAGAACGCGGACAATGCCAGTTCGGTTCACGCGGACTCGGACGATGGAACGGGCCTGGCACCGTCCGCATTTCGTACCGGCCGCTCGTTTGTCTCCAACGACTACACCAATGATGAGCGAACAAAACGCTGGCATGTCCAGGCGCGTCAGATCGGAGCCCGGTCGGCCGCCGCCGTGCCGATCAAGCGGCACGGAAAACCGATCGGCGTGCTGCTGTTTTATCTGGAACAACCCGATGCGTTGAACGAAGAAACGGTCGGCCTGCTCGAACGCATGGCTGAAAACGCCTCCTTTGCACTCGACAATTTTGACCGCGACAATGCCACGGCGCGCATCACCCGGATGTTCGCCGCGCTCACCGCGACCAACGAAGCGATTATGCGGGCGCGCTCGGAAGACGAGATGTTCACGCGGGTCTGCGAGGCCGCCGTCGAGCAGGGAAAACTGCTGGGCGCCGCCATCTTCTTGCCCGAGCCGGACACCACCTGGTTCAGGCTGGCCGCGCAGGCGAGCGTCTATCCCGAAATCACCGCGAGCCTGCGTTTCTCCTGCGATCCCGCGATCCCGCAAGGACAGGGCATGGGCGGGACGGCATTCCGGACAGGCAAGCCTTGTCTTAGCAACGACGTGCCCAACGATCCGCGCTCGCGCCCGTGGTTGCCGCTGGTGGAAAAAGCAGGGCTGGCGGCGTGCGCGGTGTTCCCGCTGTTCGCCGGCGCCAGGACCGTAGGGGTCATGTACTTCTTCTTCGGCGGCGGCGACCGGCTCGATGACGAGATGACCGCCCTGATGGGACGGATCGTCGAAAACGTCTCGTTCGGGCTTGATGTGCTGGCGCAGGAGGCCGAGCGCAGCGCCGCCGAACGGCAGAAGGAGCGGATTGCGCGCCTGCTGGCCGCCCTGGGCGCCACCAACGAAGCGATCATGCGGGCGACCACGCGCGAAGAGCTGTTCCGGCGGGTATGCGAAGCGGCGGTGCTGGGCGGTGATTTCACCTCCACGGTCATTGCGCTGGCGCGCCCCGACAGCGAGTTTCTGGAGGTGGTCGCCGCAGCGGGGCCCGGACGGGATCGCGTGATCGATCTTCGCTTGTCCGCGCATGCGCATCACCCGGAAGGACAGGGCGTTACCGGCATCGCGATGCGTACGCGCAAGGCGTGCATCAGCAATGACTATCTCGCCGACTTTCCGGTGAACAGCCACTTCTACACTCGCGCCAAGGACCGTGCGACCATGTCGGGCGCGGCATTGCCGCTGATGCGCGGCGGAGAGGCGCTTGGCGCGCTGTTGTTTCTGTCGAGGGAACGCAACGCATTCACTCCTGAATTGACCGAGCTGCTGCAGCGTCTTGCCGACAATGTCGCGTTCGCACTGGAGAATTTTGAGCGCGCCGACGCGAAAACGATCGCGGATCAGCGCATCGAATATCTCGCCTCCCACGACAGCCTCACTGATCTGCCGAACCGCGAGTCGTTCAACCAGCTGCTGCACTTTGCAATCGAGTCGGCGCGGCGCCAGGATCGGCAATTGGCCGTGTTGTTCATCGATCTCGACCGCTTCAAGGTCATCAATGATTCGCTCGGCCATGACGCCGGCGACCGGCTGTTGACCGAGATCGGCGCCCGGCTGCGGCGCAGCGTGCGCGCTTGCGACGTCGTCGCCCGGCTTGGCGGTGACGAGTTCGTCCTTATTCTGGAGGATGTTTCGGGGCGGGAGGACGTCGAAGGCGTCGCGCGAGACCTGCTGAGGATTTTAAGTGAGCCGATCCAGCTCAGCGGTCACGAATGTAACGTCACCGCCTCGATTGGCGTGGCGATCTATCCTGCTGATGGCACCGACATTCAGACCCTGACCGCGAATGCCGACACGGCGATGTATCTCGTCAAGGGCGATGGCAAGGACGGATTCAGGTTTTTCACCCGCGACACCAGGACCCAGCCCATCGAGCGGCTCACGATGGAGACCAACCTCCGGCATGCGCTGGAGCGCGACGAGCTGCTGCTGCATTATCAGCCCAAGATCGATCTGAACACCGGCGAGATCACCGGCGTCGAGGCGCTGTTGCGCTGGCGCGCCCCGGACGGAGCCATGCTGCCGCCGTGCCAGTTCATTCCGCTTGCCGAAGAAACCGGCCTGATCGTTCCGATCGGCCGTTGGGTGCTCAGGGAAGCCTGCGCGCAGAACATGATTTGGCAACGCCAGGGGATGCGGCCGGTCTCGATGGCGGTCAACCTGTCCCCGCGCCAGTTCGTCGACGAACGCCTGTTGCAGGACATCGATGCGGCGCTGGCGATCAGCGGCATGCCGCCGAACCTGCTCCAGCTCGAGGTCACCGAAAGCATGGTGATGCAGAACGTCGCGCGCGCCGTGCGTGTGCTGGACGGGATCGAGAGTCGGGGCATTCATATCGCCATCGACGATTTTGGCACCGGTCACTCCTCGATGTCGCTGATGAAGCAATTCCCGATCGACACCATCAAGATCGATCGATCCTTCGTTCGCGACCTCGCGGAGGACATGGAGGACCAGGCGATCGCGCAAGCCATCATCAGCATGGGCAAGGCACTCGGCATGACCGTCGTGGCCGAGGGCGTGGAGACCATCGAGCAGCAGGCGTTTTTGCGTCGGCACGGCTGCGACGAGATGCAGGGCTACCTGTTCAGCAAGCCGCTGCCGCCGGGCGGCATTGCGGATCTGCTGCGGCCGCCTCATGCGGCGTCGCCGTCGCTCCAGCCGGGCGCCGATGATTCCCGGGCGGCAGAGCTCGCGATCGACTAGCGAAGGCGAGGCTAGCCGCCCTTGGCGCGGCAGCTCCGATCGTGCGCACCAATGCTGTCGAAGCCCTCATCATGCGACCGGATTGCGGGGTGTTCGCCGGGGCGGTCCGGCTGCGGAACCTCGCCCAGTACCGAAGGTGCGACGTCACATTCAGTAGTGACAAGCTCCCAGCCTTCGGGTAGATATTTCGCATGCGAACTAAATTTCAGGAGCGCGTCCGCAAGTGACCTCCCGCCCGGACCGCCGGCTGGTCTTCCTGCTCAACGTCGCCCAGCGGCGGCTGCAGCGATGGGTCGCCACGAAGACAGAGAGGAACGGGGTCACGGCCGCGCAGTCCGGCTTGCTCTTTATCCTCGGTCAACACGACGGGGCGCTGATGGGCGAGGCGGGTGCGGCGCTGGACCTCGGTCCGCCCGGCATCAGCGGCCTGGTGGACCGGATGACGGCGGCTCGCCTGATCGAGCGGCGCGCCGATCCGGATGACGGCCGCGCGTGGCGGCTTTGGCTGACGCCGGTCGGGCGCGTGGCACTGGCGCAGTCGAAGGCCGGGCTTGACGAAATCAATGCACGCCTCGCCGAGGGATTCACCGACGCCGAAATCGAAATCGTCGCGCGTTGGCTCACCAGTTTTCAAACCAGGTTTCCAAGAGGAGAAGTGCAATGACCGAACACATCAAAATCGAAAACGACGGCGGCATCCTGACTCTGACGATGGCGCGGCCCGACAAGAAGAACGCACTGACAAACGCGATGTACGGCGCGCTGGCGGACGCGATCCAGGGTGCGGAGACCGATCCTGCCGTCCGCGCGGTCCTGATCCGGGGCGAAGGCGACATGTTCACTGCCGGCAACGACGTCGGCGAGTTCGCGGCGATTGCCACCGGCCAGATGCAGGGCGAGCGCCACGTCAGCCGCTTCCTGAAATCGCTCGCACAATCCAGCCGCCCGCTGGTTGCCGCGGTCCACGGACGCGCCGTCGGCGTCGGGACCACGATGCTGCTTCATTGCGATCTCGTGGTGCTGGCCGAAAACGCGCTGCTTTCAACGCCGTTCGTCAATCTGGCACTGGTGCCGGAAGCCGCATCCAGCCTGCTGATGCCGCTTCGGATCGGTTATGCGCGCGCCTTTGAGATGTTTGCGCTCGGCGAACCCGTGAATGCTGCCTCCGCGCTTGCATGGGGCATTGCCAACCGCGTCGTGCCGCTCGACCGGCTCGATGCCGAGGCAAAGGCGCTTGCGGGACGTCTCGCCAGGCAACCGGCCGGTGCCGTCAGCACGACCAAGCGGCTGATGCGCAATCCCGAGATGTTGATGGCGCAGATACTGGCAGAGAGTGAACGGTTCGCGGAGCGGTTGAAGACGATGGAGGCGCGCGAAGCCTTCACGGCATTCGCCGAGCGCCGCCCGCCGGATTTCTCAAAGCTTGCGGCAACTTGACCCTATCGGACGCCCCCGCTACCTCTTTTCCCTAGCAGGCGGCCCGTGTGGCGATGCATCCGAGTGGTGTATCGCCCGCAACCATCCCACTTCGTCATAGTGATGGGAGGTGCCGGCAACGCGCGCGGGGGAAACCAGTGAACAATAATAATGACGCTGCCGAATTCGATTACGTCATCGTCGGTGCCGGCTCGGCCGGCTGCGTGCTCGCCAATCGGCTGAGCGCGGACGGCAAGCATTCGGTGTTGTTGCTGGAGGCCGGACCAAAGGACAGCAATCTCTGGATCCACGTGCCGCTCGGCTACGGCAAGCTGTTCAAGGAAAAATCCGTCAACTGGATGTACCAGACCGAGCCCGAGCCGGGCTTGAACAGCCGGCAGGTGTTTCAGCCGCGTGGCAAAGTGCTGGGCGGCTCGAGTTCGATCAACGGCCTGCTGTATGTGCGTGGCCAGCACGAGGATTATGATCGCTGGCGCCAGCGCGGCAATGCCGGCTGGGGCTATGACGACGTGCTGCCCTATTTCAAGAAGGCCGAGAACCAGCAGCGCGGCGGCGACAAGTATCACGGCACAGGTGGCCCGCTGCCGGTGTCGGATTGGCGCCATGCCGATCCGCTGTCGGAAGCCTTTGTGGTCGCGGCCGCCGAGGTCGGTATTCCCACCAATCCCGATTTCAACGGCGCGACCCAGGAAGGCGCCGGATTTTTCCAGACCACGACGCAGCGCGGCCGCCGCGCCAGTTCGGCCTTCTCCTATCTTCGCCCGGCCAAGAACCGCAGCAATCTGCATATCGAAACCTCGGCGCTGGCGCAGCGCATTGTGTTCGAAGGCCGCCGCGCCAGGGCGGTCGAGTACAAGCAGGAAGGCCGTGTGCGCGTTGCACGGGCGCGCAAGGAAATCCTGGTCTCCAGCGGCGCATATAATTCTCCGCAATTGCTGCAGCTCTCCGGCGTCGGGCCGGCGGATCTCCTGAAGAGCCATGGCATCGAGGTGGTGCTCGACGCGCAAGGCGTCGGCAACGATCTGCAGGATCATTTGCAGGTCCGGCTGGTGACGCGTTGCGCCCAATCCATCACGCTGAACGACATTGTCAACAATCCGGTACGGCGGGTGATGGCCGGCCTGCAATATGCGGCGTTCCGCAAGGGCGCGTTGACGATCGCGGCCGGCACCTCGGGCGCGTTCTTCAAGACCAGTCCCCGTTTGGCCTCGCCCGACATCCAGATTCATTTCCTGCCGTTCTCGACCGACAAGATGGGCGAGAAGCTGCATGCGCAATCGGGCTTCACGGCCTCGGTCTGCCAGCTGCGCCCCGAAAGCCGCGGCTCGCTGCGCATCAAGAGTGCGGACCCGAGCGTGGCGCCGGAAATCCGTATCAATTATCTCGCGACCGAAACCGACCGCCGCGCCTTCATCGATGGCATAAGGATATTGCGCAAGATTCTCGCGGCGCCCGCGCTAAAGCCGTTTGCGGTCGGCGAGGTCGATCCCGGGCCGAAGGTCGCGAGCGACGACGAGTTGCTGGATTTCTGCCGCCGCACCGGCAGCACGGTCTATCATCCGACCTCGACCTGCCGGATGGGCAACGATCCCTTGGCGGTGGTCGATCAGCGTCTGAAAGTGCGCGGCATCGAGGGCCTGCGCGTGGTCGATGCCTCAATCATGCCGGACCTGATGTCCGGCAATACCAACGCGCCCACGATCATGATCGCCGAAAAAGCTTCCGACATGATTCTGGAGGATGCGCGGTAAACGCGCGTTCTGACCGAGACTGCTTCGGCAACACCGGTGTCATCATCCGCCACCGGGTCGGCCGATGACTGGCTCCGGCGGATGATCCAATATTCCAGAGACGGTTGGGATTGATCCGAGAGGTCGCGGCGTACTGGATACCCGCCTTCGCGGGTATGACAGTCTCGCGCTTGGCTCAGCCCTTGTACGCCCGCACCCGCTTCAGCATCTGCTCGACATGGGCGATCGGCGTCTCCGGCTGGATGCCGTGGCCGAGATTGAAGATCAGCCGGCCGCTTGCGTAATTCGCGAGCACGTCGTCGACAGCGCGATCGAGCGCCGCACCGCCGGCGATCAGCGCCAGCGGATCGAGATTGCCCTGCACGGCGACGCGGTTCTGCACGCGCTCGCGGATCAATGACGGCTCCGCCGCCCAGTCGATGCTGACGGCATCGACGGCGGTGGCTTCGACGTAAGCGGGCAGCATGGCACCTGCGCCGCGGGGAAAGCCGATGATCTTGGCATCGGGCGCTTGCGCCCGCACGCCCGCGACGATGCGTTTGGCGGGCTCGATCGACCAGCGCTGGAATTCGCGCGGCGGCAGCACGCCGGCCCAGGTGTCGAAGATCTGCAGCACGTCGGCGCCGGCCTTGAGCTGGCCGAGCAGATACTGGATCGAATTCTCGACCAGCACGTCGATGATTTTCGAGAACGCCTCGGGATGGCGATAGGCCATCATCCGGGCCGGCGCCTGATCCGGCGTGCCCTGGCCTGCGACCATGTAGGTCGCTACCGTCCACGGCGCGCCGCAGAAGCCGATCAGCGCGATGTTGGGATCGAGCTCGCGGCGAACGCGGCGCAGTGCTTCATACACCGGTTCAAGTTTGCTGAAGTCGGCCTGCGTGGCCAGGCTCGTCACCTGCTCCGGCGTATCCAGGGGGTCGAGCCGCGGGCCTTCGCCGGCCTCGAAGCGCACGGAACGGCCGAGTGCGTAGGGGATGACGAGAATGTCGGAAAAGATGATCGCGGCGTCGAAGTTGAAACGGCGGATCGGCTGCAGCGTCACTTCGGCGGCGTATTCCGGCGTGAAGCACAGATCGAGAAAGCCGCCGGCCTTGGCGCGCAGTTCGCGATACTCGGGCAAATAACGCCCGGCCTGCCGCATCATCCAGACCGGCGGCACGTTCTGCCGATGGCCGGACAACACGTCGAGAAACGGCTTCTGGGATATCTGGGTCAACGAAAGGTTCCTGCGTGAAAGGCTGATATTTGATGCCTCTGATAACAGCAGGTTCCAGCTTGGCCAAGGCGAGATATGGAACAGGCGCAGATCGGGGGCGTTATCTCGGCAATGGAGGAACCACATGGCTGAGAAATTCAATCCCGCGGCGCATGACAAGCACGCCGATGACCCCCGTGACGCGCTGTTGGCCGATCGGGAAATGCACGAAAAACTCGATGCCGGGCTGGAGGGCAGTTTTCCGGCCTCCGATCCCGCCAGCGCCGCGCAACCGGCGCCGTCGAAACATGACGGCGATCGCGCCAACGGAACGCTGTGGGACAAGGTGCTCGCGGTGTTCCGCTAGCACTTATTGGCAGGTGATGTGATGAAGACTGAATTCAACCATGCCGCCAACAACTCGCCGCGTAGCGGCAGTTCTAAGAAAGTCACGCCTGTGGTCTGGGCCGCGATCGTGGCCATGATGATCGCGCTCGCGATCTGGTTTGGCATACGTGCGTAGCGCAATTGGTTGGCGCGTGATTGCGCCGGAACAATTCATATCACCGCGAATTGCTCCCAGATAACTCACAGAGATAAATTCACAGAGAGGAACATGCGATGATCAAGCATCTTGTCATGGCTGCCGTCGCGGTAGCCGGAATTTCCTTCGTTCAGCCGGTGAGTGCGCAGGATGTGGGCGTCGGCGTCGGCGTTGGACCGGGAGGCGCTGGCGTCACCGTCGGCCGCGTCGACCGTGACCGCTATCGCGACCGTGAGGTGATCCGCGAGCGTGAGTACCGTGATCGCGACGAGACCGTCGTGATCAAGCGTAAGCGCGATTACGATCCTGACCGCAAGGTCATCATCGAGCGCGAGCGCTATTAACCGGCGTCGAGTTTGACGAAACGGCCTCCCACGCGGAGGCCGTTTCCTGTTGTCTCCTGTTGTCGCCTCAGTAATGCGGCGGCCGTTCGTTGACCGGACCGGCGACGCTGCTTTCGGCGTCCTGCAGCCGCTCCTTGAGCTCTGCGAGCTGGCGCGTGAGCGCGTCGATCTGCTTCCACTGTTCGGTGATGGTCTGGTTCAGCGTCTCGATGGTTACGTCCTGAAACGTCAGCCGCATTTCCAGCGCGTCGATGCGCTCGCCGAGCGCGTTGGTGTCACTCATGGGAGCCACCATTGGGTTGCCGCTCCTCCAGGCCGTGGCCGAGCGCGACCCGTTCGTCGAACACGAAGCATTCGCCGCGCCAGCGGCTTTGTTCTTTCGGCACGCCTTCCAGGTAACGCAGGATACCGCCCTTGAGGTGATAGACTTCGTTAAATCCATGCGCCAGCAAATAGGCGCTGGCCTTCTCGCAGCGAATCCCGCCGGTGCAGAACATCGCGATCTTGCGGTGCTTGGCCGGATCCAGCTGCCGAGCGGCAAAATCCTTGAACTGCCCAAAACTCCTGATGCCGGGATCGAGCGCGCCTTCGAACGTCCCCATCGCGACCTCGAAGGCGTTGCGGGTGTCGATCACGAGGGTATCGGGCGCTGATATCAGCGCGTTCCAGTCGGCCGGTTCCACATAGGTGCCGACCCGCCGCGTCGGATCGGCAATCGCGTCGCCCAGCGTGACGATTTCCTTCTTGAGCCGGATCTTCAGCCGCGCAAACGGCATCGCGGCGGCCTGCGAGAATTTCAGTTCGAGGTTGTCGAGCCGGCCGCCGAACAGGGCGCCGGTCTGCAACTCCTCGGCCAGGGCGTCGATCGCTATGGTGTCTCCGGCCAAGGTACCGTTGATGCCCTCATGCGCCAGCAGCACGCTGCCTTTCAGCCCGAGCCCCGCGCAGATCGCGCGCAGGGGCTCGCGCAGCTCCCGGAAATCCGGCAGCGCGGCGAATTGGTAGAAGGCGGCGACCTTGAGGGGCATGGCGACCGTTTATCAGGCGGGCAGGGAGGGGGAAACCCTGCAAAATCAGCCGCCAGCCCCTGCGTTTGCCGGCCTGCCCTCGGGGCCAAATCTCTGGCATACCAGCCATTGCCCTGCCCGGGATGAATATGCAAAGAACCCGCGGTTAGCCCGCGCCTGACCCCGGCGTGGCCAAAGAAAACGCTGAAAAGAAAGCTTTCCTGATGAGGAATTTCCATTTCGCCGGCCGCTCCACGGTCCATGCCCAGAACGCGATGGTGGCGACCTCGCATCCCGCCGCGGCACTGGTGGCGGTCGACGTGATGCGCGCGGGCGGCACCGCCGCGGATGCCGCGGTCGCGGCCTGCGCGCTGCTTGGCGTCATCGAGCCGCAATCGACCGGCATCGGCGGCGATTGTTTCGCGCTGATCCAGCCCAAGGGCGAAGGCAAGATTGTCGCCTATAATGGCTCCGGCCGCGCGCCGATGGCGGCAAACGCCGAATGGTATCTCGAGCGCAAGATCAACTCGGTGCCGCTGACCTCGGCCCACGCCGTCAGCATTCCCGGCGCCATCGACGCCTGGGATACGATCCTGCGCGATCACGGCAAGATGGGCCTCGATACCCTGCTGCAGCCGGCGATCAAGGCCGCCGAAGAAGGCTACATCGTCGCCCCGCGCATCGCCTTCGACTGGAAGAACGGTTTCGAGAAACTCAAGAACGGAACCAACACCGCGCGCTATCTGTTGCCGCACGGCAAGCCCGCCTCCGCCGGCGATGTGATCCATCAGCCGGAACTCGGCAAGACGCTGCGCGCGATCGCCAAGAATGGCCGCGACGCGTTCTATACCGGCGAGATCGCCGCCGACATGGTCGATACCCTGCGCGGCATCGGCGGCCTGCACACGCTGGAGGATTTCGCAGCCCACTCTACCGAGACGACTTCGCCGATCGGCACGATCTATAAAGGCCACGACGTCTGGCAGTGCCCGCCGAACGGCCCGGGCATCACCATGCTGGTGATGCTCAACATTCTCTCGCGCTTCGACCTGACGAAATATCCCGCGCTGAGCGTCGAGCGTTTTCATCTCGAGGCCGAGGCCGCGCGCATCGCCTACATGATGCGCGAGCAATATATCGGCGACCCCGCGCAGGTTCACGTCGATGTCGCCGGCATTCTCGCCAAGGAATTCGCCGAGGAGCACATCAGCAAGATCCGGATGGACGGACTGCTCGACCTGCCCAACGTCGCGCCGCCGATGAATCCGTCCACCGTCTACATCACCGTGGTCGACAAGGACCGCAACGTCTGCTCGTTCATCAACTCGATCGCGCATTCGTTCGGCTCGGCGATCGTTTCCAACAACACCGGCGTGCTGCTGCAGAACCGCGCCGGCGGTTTCCGGATCCAGCCCGGCCATCCCAATTGCATCGCGCCGGGCAAGCGGCCGCTGCACACGATCATCCCGAGCCTCGTGACCAAGAACGGCCGCGCGGTGATGCCGTTCGGCGTGATGGGCGGGCAGTATCAGCCGGTGGGCCAGAGCCATGTGCTGACCAACATGCTCGACTATGGTTGCGACGTGCAGGAAGCGATCGATATGCCGCGCGGCCTGCACTACGAGGGCGTCTACCAGCTTGAGGACAGCATCCCGGCTGACATCGTCGAGGGCCTGAAGAAGATCGGGCACAAGACCACGAGCGTGGTCGGCCCGCTCGGCGGCGGCCAGGCGATCTGGATCGACTGGGACAAGGGCACGCTGGCCGGCGGTTCCGACCCCCGCAAGGATGGTTGCGCGCTGGGATACTAAGGAGCGTTTTCCAGCGAAGTGGATACCGGTTCGCGTGAAGAAAACGCGTCAAAATAAAGTTTAGAGCGTTGATTCTGATGCAATCAGAAGCAACGCGCCAAGCGATCGGGCAGGTTTGCTGCCCGCCCGCTGCCTCTCACCTCATCGACTCGGAACCAGTTCCCATCGCTTTCGTTAAGCGATGGGCGCGGACGTGCGCCGGTTTGTCTCCTGCGTCAGCCCACTGAGGTCCGTGATCAGCGTTCTCGATACCGACGACACCGAACAAGCCGATCTGCACGGCGGACAATCGCCGTGGTTTGCGGCGGCCGGACATCCGGGGCGCCGTGAGGTCAGCGAGAATCTCAAATGCGATGCGCTGATCGTCGGCGCGGGGATCACCGGATCGCTGGTCGCCGAGCGCCTGACGCGCCAGGGCCTCGACGTCGTGATCGTCGATCGCGAGTTGCCGGGTCGCGGCAGTACCGCGGCCAGCACCTCGATGCTGCTGTGGGAAATCGACCGCTCGCTGACGGAGCTGACCGAGGCTTATGGTTTCGAGCGCGCCTCGCGCGCCTATCGCGCCAGCCTGAACGCGGTCACCGGCCTGAAATCGCTGGTAGCACAGCTCGGCATCGCCTGCGATCTGCATGACAGGGATTCGCTTTATTTGGCGGCCGGTGACACCGGCGGCGAGTTGATCGAAGAGCATCGCCTGCGCCAACGCGCCGGTCTGCCCGGCGAATATCTCGACCATGCCAGGCTGCTCGATACTTTTGGAATCGCGCGCGCAGGGGCGATCGTATCAAAGGGCGCCGCCGATGCCGATCCGATGCAACTGGCGCGCGGGCTTCTCAAGGCGTCAGTTGCGCGGGGCGCCCGTTCGTTTGAAGGCGATGCCGTGGCGTTCGACTCCGCCGGCCGCTCAGTTGGCGTCGCCATGGCCAATGGCCGCGAGATCGAGGCGCGTTCGGTGATACTCGCGACCGGCTATACGATGCCCGATATCGTCAATTCGACGGTGCATGCGGTGTCATCGAGCTGGGCGATCGCGACCACGCCGCAGCCGCAGAACATCTGGAAAGACGCCGCGTTGATCTGGGAGAACAGCAAGGATTATCATTATGCGCGCGCGACGCGGGCAGGGCGGATCATCATCGGTGGCGAGGACAGCGAGGATGTGATCGAGCCGGAGGCGCGCGACCGCCTGATCCCCGAGAAGTCCAGGATTCTCGCACAAAAGCTCGTGGCGCTATGGCCGATCGCGAACACCGAAATCGAATTCCGCTGGTCCGGCACGTTCGACACTACGCGCGACGGGCTGCCGCTGATCGGGCCGGTGCCGGGACACAAGGGCGTCTTTGCGGCTTACGGCTATGGCGGCAACGGGATCACGTTCAGTTATCTCGCCGCTCACATGATCGGCGATTTGATTGCCGGCGCGAGTTCGCCCTTGCTGCGCGATTTCGCGCTGGACCGGGATGGCGGATCGATCGGTTGACCGGTTGCACTATTGGAACCTGGCTCAGCGCCACGCGTTGTCCATGCAGTCATCAATACATGGAGGCTGACATGGGTTTCGGAAAAGGCGCGCTTCTCTGGTTAATCGGAATTCCGCTTCCGATCATTTTGCTTCTTGCACTATTCATGAATCGCTAGGTAGCGAGCGTCCGGAGCCCGCGACGGACAATTCCGCAGTGAGGCTCCGGATGCAGCTTAATCACCTTATGGCGCTGTCGAAATGATCCAGGACTTCGCTCCGTGGATCGGAGCCTGCGCCGCCGCTCTTACTTCATATTGCGCAGGTGCGGAAGGCGTGGCCGCGCGGATCGACCGACGATCTGCCGCTGACCATGCTCGTCGTTCTGACGTCAGGTTTGGTGTGCTGGATCGGTTACGGCTTGCTGAAAGGCGACTGGGTTATCGTCGCTGCTAACAGCGTCGGAGCCGCACTCTCGGCCAGCGTTCTCGCCTTCAAGTTTCGCGACCTGCGAGCCGGAAACTAGCCCCGAGATTCCGACGCCATCTCAATGAACATCAGGTAGGAACATTGCGCATCCAGCAAAGTTTAACGCATCGATTCCAAATTTGAGCTCAGGAGATCTAAATGGGACTGTTTTCAAAAGACATCAAAACCATGGACGACCTGTTGCTGCACGGCTTGCAGGACATCTATTACGCCGAGCAACAGATCACCAAGGCGCTGCCGAAGATGATCGACCAGGCGACCAACCGCGATCTGGCGCAGGGCCTCAAGCTGCATCTCGAGGAGACCAACAAGCAGATCGAGCGGCTTGATCAGGTATTCAAGAAACTGGGCAAACAACCTTCCGGCACCGACTGCCCGGCGATCGACGGCCTGATCAAGGAAGCCAATGCAACCGCAAGCGAGATCGAAGACAAGTCGGTGCTGGACGCCGCGATCGTGGCGAACGCACAGGCGGTCGAGCATTACGAGATTGCCCGCTATGGCACGCTAATCGCATGGGCGGAAGAACTTGGCCACGACGATATCGTCCGGTTCCTGACGACGAACCTGAACGAGGAAAAGGCCGCCAACACCAAGCTGAACACGGTCGCGCTCCGCAAGGGCGTCAACCGCAAAGCCGCGAGCTGAAACTATCGTGCCGCCCGGCGCGTTGCGCTGGGCGGTCAGGCATTGAAGGCAGATTTCGTCGATGGCCGGCCAAAACGCCAATCCGCAGGAAAACAGATCCGTAGAGCACCACGGCGGTTTCAGTCGCTTCTTCGGTGATCTCGCGAACAAGACGTCGCTGGCGGCTGGCCGCGCCTCCGCGTTCATGGTCGCGACCGGAGTCGTTCTGGTCTGGGCGATCACGGGGCCGTTGTTTCAATATTCAGACACATGGCAGCTCGTCATCAATACAGGCACGACGATCGTCACCTTCCTGATGGTGTTCTTGATCCAAAACTCCCAGAACCGCGACAGCGCAGCCATTCAGGTCAAGCTGGACGAACTCATTCGCGTCAGCACCGCGCAGAATTCCTTTGTCGGAATCGAGCATCTCACCGACGACGAGCTTGAGGAAATCCGAGACAGGTGCGAGCGGCGCGCCGAAGCTGAAAAGGCCGGCGAAGAGTCCGTGAAGAAGACAGGCAAGAAAGCCAAGGATGCCGCGGATCGCGCGGTAGGCTAGGCCGATCCATCGTCACACAGACATTAGCGATCAGCGCCCTCGGAAAAAACCGAGGGTGTGCGCGTTTTCGTGTTCAGTCGGTGCTTCCGATGCCTTTCGGCAAGAAGAAGGCAATGCTCCGGAACCAAAGTTCTCACAGCACATTGGTGCGGCATCTGAACAACAATGCGGCACTTGAAATATCTGCCGTCAGGTGGGAGCGCGCTATTATGGATGCAGTCGTTATTCAACCGGGAGTCGATGCGGCCGAGCCGTCCGTCTCCGGCGTTTCGTGGCCCGCGGTTACTGCTGGCGCCGTCGTCAGTTGTGCGCTCACGCTGGTATTGCTGGCGTTCGGCATCGGTCTGGGTCTCTCCGTCGTGTCGCCCTGGAGCGGGTCTGGTGTGTCAGCAACGACGTTCAAGATCGGAACGGGCCTTTATCTCATCGTCATCGCGATGCTCGCTTCCTCGATCGGCGGCTATATCGCCGGTCGCCTGCGGACGCGATGGACCGGCGTTCACACCGATGAGGTCTATTTTCGTGACACTGCGCATGGCTTTATTGCCTGGGCGTTCGCTTCCGTGCTCGGCGCGATCCTTCTGGCATCGCCGGCAAGCAGCTTGATCGGTGGGGCGGCGTCCGGCGTAAGTCAGGCGGCGACATCAGCGGCCAGTCAGTCCGGCCCGATGGACGGTTACGTCGACGCGCTGCTGCGCGCAGACTCCCCGGCGTCCGCCAGCGCTGGCAATGCGCAGGATCCGCGCGCTGAAATGACCCGCATGTTCACGTCAGGTTTTCGCAACGGTGGCGAGTTGAAGCCGGTTGACAGAACTTACGTCGCCAAGGTCGTTGCTGCGCGAACGGGCCTGAGCCAGGCCGATGCCGAAAAGCGCGTCAACGATGTCGTCACGCAGATCAAGGCAGATGCTGATGCCGCCCGCAAGGCCACCGCGCAACTGGCGTTCTGGCTCGTGGCTTCCCTTTTGATCGGAGCGTTCTGCGCCAGCCTTGCTGCGACCGAAGGCGGTGCCCTTCGCGACGGTACATGGCGACGCGCGGCTCACCGCTAATTTTGCAACATGAAAGGAAAGTCCCATGCCCATTCTTCTTTGGCTCGTCGGAATTCCGATTCCGCTGATCATCCTGATCCTGCTGCTGCGATAGGCAGTTGAAACCAGAACCGAAAATCCCCCGCGGTCGCGGGGGATTTTTGCCTTCCTCGACATTTCGATGGACCGACGCTTGGTGCCATTGTTTCTAACTAGGAAAATTCATGGCCAAATCTTCAAAGTCCGCCGTCAACGATAAAGCAATATCCGCCCGGTCGGTAACGATTCACGATCAGAAACTCAGTCGCGGCGAGGGCGGCGAGCTGCATCAGGTTGCGACAGCTGATGTGCCGGTGCTGACCACCGCCCAGGGCGGCCCGGTGTCGGACGATCAGAACTCGCTCAAGATCGGCCCCCGCGGACCAACCCTTCTCGAAGATTTCCATTTCCGCGAAAAGATATTCCACTTCGACCATGAGCGCATTCCGGAGCGGGTGGTTCATGCCCGCGGCTACGGCGCACACGGCTTCTTCGAGAACTACAAGCCGCTTTCGAAATACACCCGTGCCGACCTGTTTCAGCGCGCCGGCGAGCGAACGCCGGCCTTTGTGCGGTTCTCGACGGTGGCGGGCGCAAAGGGCTCGTTCGATCTGGCGCGCGATGTGCGCGGGTTTGCCGTCAAGCTTTATACGCAGGAAGGCAACTGGGACATCGTCGGCAACAACATTCCGGTGTTCTTCATTCAGGACGCGATCAAGTTTCCGGACCTCGTTCATGCGGTGAAGGAAGAGCCGGACTGTGCGTTTCCGCAGGCCCAATCCGCCCACGACAATTTCTGGGATTTCATCAGCCTCACCCCCGAAAGCATGCACATGATCATGTGGGTGATGTCGGACCGCGCCATCCCGCGCTCGTTCCGTTTCATGGAAGGGTTCGGCGTGCATACATTCCGTCTCGTCAACGCGAAGAACGAGTCGACGTTCGTCAAATTTCACTGGAAGCCCAAGCTCGGCCTGCAGTCGGTGTTGTGGAACGAGGCCGTGAAGATCAATGGCGCCGACCCGGATTTCCATCGCCGCGACCTTTGGACGGCCATACAGACCGGCAATTTTCCGGAATGGGAACTGCAGTTTCAGCTGTTCGATCAGGCCTTCGCAGACCGTTTCGAGTTCGACGTGCTCGATCCCACCAAGATCATTCCGGAAGAAATGCTGCCGCCGATCCCGGTCGGCCGTCTGGTGCTGGACCGGATGCCGGATAATTTCTTTGCCGAGACCGAACAGGTCGCGTTCATGACCCAAAACGTGCCGCCCGGCATCGACTTCTCCAACGATCCGCTGCTGCAGGGGCGCAATTTTTCTTATCTCGACACCCAGTTGAAGCGGCTGGGGGGCCCGAACTTTACCCATATTCCGATCAACGCGCCGAAATGTCCGTTCGCTCATTTCCAGCAGGATGGTCATATGGCGATGCGCAACCCGGTCGGTCGCGTCAACTATCAGCCCAACTCGTTCGGCGAAGGACCGCGCGAGTCGGCGCAGCGCGGCTTCGTGCCATTTGCGGACGTGGAGCAGGGCGCCAAACGCCGCCTGCGCGCGGAGAGCTTTGCCGATCACTACAGCCAGGCGCGGCAGTTCTTGATCAGCCAAACCCGCGGCGAGCAGCATCATATCGCGGCGGCGCTGACCTTCGAACTCAGCAAGGTGAAAACCCCTGTCATTCGCGAGCGGATGGTGTCGCATTTGCTGAACATCGACGAGACGCTGGCCGGCAGGGTCGGCACAGGGCTCGGGCTGAAAGCGATGCCCAAGCCGGCCGCTGCGGCCATGCCGACGCGGCAGGACCTCGATCCGTCCCCAAAACTGAGCATCGTCGAAAACGGGCCGCAACGGTTCGAGGGCCGCAAGCTCGGTATTCTCGTCACCGACGGTACCGATGCGGCGTTGCTGAAAGCGTTGCAGAAGGCGCTCACCAAGGAAGGCGCCACGTTCGAAATCATCGCCCCGAAGGTGGGAGGAGCCAAGGCCGGCGACGGCAGCTGGATCGAGGCCGATCAGATGATCGATGGTGGTCCCTCGGTATTGTACGACGCGGTTGCGCTGCTGCCGGCGGCTGCGGCAATGGACGATCTGCTGCAGGAATCCACCGCGCGGGATTTCGTCGCCGACGCGTTCGCTCATTGCAAGTTCATCGGTCACGTGGAAGCGGCAGCGCCGCTGTTTGGGAAAGCCGGGATCGCCGAGGCCGATATCGACGAAGGCTTCATTTCGCTGGCTTCGCCAAGGGACGTGGCAGGCTTTGTCGGCAAGCTGGGTCAATTGCGGGTTTGGGGCCGGGAGCCCGGCGTCAAGATGAAATAGCAGGAGCGATGGCGAAGGTACCCGAGCAGCATTGGACAACCCATATCGGGCAAGCGGCGGGACACCCCGCCGCCTTCCTTGGGGTGGTCGCCTACGGTGCGCTGTGGTTCGCCTTTGCTGGGGATAGCTTCGGTTGGGAGGCCGTCGGCACACTGGCGGTTTTCATGATGACGCTGTTCATCCAGCGCACCAACCGGCGCGATAATCTGGCACTTCATGCCAAGCTGGATGAGCTTTTGCGCGTGGATCGCGATGCAAGGTCGGAGCTTACTCACCTCGACGAGCAGGAGCCTGAAGACATTGAGCGGCATCGGGATAAAGAAGTGAGCAAGGATGCCGATTGACAACGCCGGATGCGCACCGATTCCATGCGTATTTGCCTGCGCCGGCGGGGTGACAACACCAGCTCCGGTGCGCTAGACACGCTCCGACTTATCGAGAAAGGCAACGAGATGCGATCTTCCAGACGCACGATCATTCAGAGCGCGTTTGCCGCCGTGGCGGCGGCGGCTACTTCAACCCTTGTTCCGGCCCCGGCATCGGCCCAGACCGCAGGAAAACCCATGACCACAGCTTCAGGTTTACAGATCATCGACAGCACGGTCGGTACCGGCGCTTCGCCGAAACCCGGCCAGACCTGCGTCATGCACTACACCGGCTGGCTCTATGAAAATGGCCAGAAGGGCAAGAAGTTCGACTCTTCGGTCGACCGCAACGAGCCGTTCGATTTTCCGATCGGCCAGGGCCGCGTCATCAAGGGTTGGGACGAGGGCGTCGCCTCGATGAAGGTCGGTGGCAAGCGCACGCTGATCATTCCGCCCGCGCTGGGCTACGGCGCGCGCGGCGCCGGCGGCGTCATTCCGCCCAACGCCACGCTGATGTTCGATGTCGAATTGCTGGCGGTGAAGTAACCGCCGCTTCTCGCTCGGCTGCGGCCCATGGTGCAAACAAAAAAAGACCGGTCCCAAAGGACCGGTCTTTCAGTTTCACGCAATCAGCGCGATCAGAGGTTCTTGTTCGCCGCCGCGGCGGCCTTGTCGATGGCTTCCTTGGTGGCTTCCTTGGCGTCGCCCATCGCCTTCTGGCCCTTGCCTTTGACTTCCTGGATCACGCCTTCGCCCTGCAGTTGCTCGGAACCGGTGGCTTCGCCAATGCCCTGCTTGGCCTTGCCGATGGCTTCGTTGGTGGCGCCTTTAACCTTGTCTGCCGTGCTACCCATGGAACATTCCTTTTGATGTTTGTACTTCGATAGAGCAACGCACCAATGCGCCAGCGGTTCACTCTAAACGCTGGTTTCTGTTCACGTTTTTATGTACGCTTGGCCATCGAACGATTTTACGGAAAGCAGCGCGATGTCAGGTTCTCACGACCATCCACATGATCATTCGCACGATCATTCTCACGGCGATCACTCGCACAGCCACGACGCCGATCGCTGGAAGCATGATGGCGTCCGTGTCATTCCCGGCAATCAGCTCGATCCCAACGTGCCGTCGACCGCGGGCATGGACCGCAAGGCCGCGATCAATTTTGCCCGCGTCGGCGCCCAGAAATTATGGGCGGGCACCGTGACGATCCGCCCCGACGCCAAGACCGGCGCGCATCATCACGGCCATCTCGAAAGCATCATCTATGTCGTGAAGGGCAAGGCGCGGATGCGCTGGGGCGAGCAGCTGCAGTTCACCGCCGAAGCCGGGCCCGGCGATTTCATCTTTGTGCCCCCCTATGTGCCGCACCAGGAGATCAACGCCAGCCGCGACGAGGTGCTGGAATGCGTGCTGGTGCGCAGCGACGGCGAAGCTGTCGCGATCAACCTCGACATCGAGCCGATCGAAAAGCCGGAGACCGTGCTGTGGGTCGATCCCGTGCACCGGGACCCCGCGGAGAAGAAATCGTAGCTTCTCGTCGCCCCTCGCGATGACGGTTAAAGTTGTCATGCCCGGCCTCGTGCCGGGCATTTCAGTATTGGCTTGCCGAAGTTAGTTTGTCGAAGTCCTGGCAAAGCCCCGTCATGACACGGAAAATCGGACCGAAAAAATCTCCAAAACCGATGTCGGATCGATGCCGGCTCATTCGTCCTCTATCCGACCCCCTCGAAAGGAGCCCATTCATGGCCAAAATGATCTTCGTCAACCTGCCGGTCACCGATCTTGCCCGCGCCACCGCGTTCTACCAGGCGATCGGCGCCGTGATGAACGAGCAGTTCAGCGACGGCACCGCGTCCTGCATGGTGTTTTCCGACACCATCCACGCGATGCTGCTGACCCATGAAAAGTTCATGCAGTTCTCGCCGAAGAAGATCGCGGACGCCAAAACTTCCTGCGAGGTTCTGATCTGCGTCTCGGCCGACAGCCGGGCGGAAGTCGACGATGTCGTCGGCAAGGCGCAGAAGGCGGGCGGCGGCGTCGATCCCTGCCCGAAGCAGGATTACGGCTTCATGTACGGCCGCAGCTTTGAGGATCCCGATGGCCATATCTGGGAAGTGATGTGGATGGACGTCGCGGCCGCGAATGCGGCGCAACCGGCTGCGGCCAACGCCTGATCTCAGGAATCACGGAGCAAACAACATGTCCAAGATCTCACCCTGCCTGTGGTTCGACGGCGAGGCCGAGGAGGCCGCGAAATTCTACGTTTCGCTGCTGCCGGATTCGCGGATCGAGACGATACAGAAGAACCTGGTCGATGGCCCGGCCGGTAAGGCCGGCACCGTGCTGGTGGTGGAGTTCACGCTGGCCGGCCAGCGCTTCATGGCGCTCAACGGCGGTACGCGCTTCGAACACACCCATGCGGTTTCGTTCAAGATCGATTGCAAGGACCAGGCCGAGATCGACCGGCTGTGGGACGTATTGTCGGCCAATGGCGGCTCGATCGAACAATGCGGCTGGCTGAAGGATCGCTTCGGCGTGTCGTGGCAGATCGTGCCGACCGCGTTGATGAAATACATCGGCGGTTCCGACGCGGCAGGCGCGAAGCGGACGATGCAGGCCATGCTCGGCATGGTCAAGCTCGATATCGAAGGCCTCAGGCGCGCCTATGAAGGCAAGTCGGCGGCTTGAGCAAAGCAGGGTGGGCAAAGGCGCGCTTCGCGCCGTGCCCACCATCGGGTCGCTGTTGTAAAAACGGTGGGCACGCTTGCGCTTTGCCCACCCTACATTCTTCGCTAATACGTGATCCGCAAGCCGACGCCGCCATGCAGGGTGTTGCCGACCGGCTGCGGGCCGGCGGTGCCGTTGACGAAGAGGTCGGCGACCCAGCCCTTGCTGATCCGGAAGCCGAGGCGGCCGCCATATTCGAACCAGCCCTGGTTGCCGATCGTCGGCACCACGGTGCCGTTGCCGGTCACGGTGGCGACGATGCCGGACTGCGTGCCGAACGATTGGACGAACCCGCCATTGATATTGGCCTCGACATTGTTGCCGAACAGATGCGTCCACTGTCCGCCGATCTTGACCAGATTGGTCTTGTCGGTGCCGCCGGCGATCGAGGCGTCGAACGGATTGAACGCGGCGGCGGGATCGGCATAGCCCTTCACGCGCTGCCACAATTGCCAGACCTCGACGGAGGCGGCGACCTCGTCGCGCGGCGACAGCCGGCTGATCCAGCCTGCGCGGCCATAGACGCCGTAATTGTCGCCGGTGGTGTGGCTGTCCAGCGATACCGCGCCGAGGCTGGTGGCGTAGGTGCGGCGATAGCGTATCTTCTCATAGGGCGTCAGGATGGCGCCGATGTCGAAGAACGGCCGTGACGATCCCCAGTCGGCGAAATCGTAACGCAGCGCGAACGCGCCGATCGGGGCCGCCGTGACGCTGTAGCCGCCTTCGCTGTAATGGGTGTAGGCGATGCCCGCCAGCAGCGACAGATTGGCGGTCAGGTTCTTGCGGCCGTGAATGCCGGCCGAGAACGACCCTGCCGAACCGAAGGCGCTGACGCAATCGCCGCAATTGACCTGCTCGTTGATGCCGAGCAGCACGGTGCCGAGCACGCGGTTGGTGATCATCTGGTTGAAGCGCTGCTTGGCCAGATCGTTGATCGATCCCGCGCTGGAATCCGCGCCGGTTGGGCCCGGACTCGGCGTTGGTGTCGGCGTTGGCGACGCAATGGGGGTCGGTGATGGCGAGGGCGTTGGTGTCGGAGTGGGTGACGAGGTTGAGTTCGGAGTCGGGGTCGAGGTTGGCGTCGGCGATGGGCTGCCCGGACACTCAGATTCGCAACCGATGACAGTCGTGCCCCCGGTGACAGTTATTGTCCCGCCTGCCGTTGATTGTGCCGACGCCGGCTGCACGGGCGCCAGCCAAAACAAAACCCCCGCGGTCAGCGCGGCCGATACGATGAAGCCCTTGATGCGGTTTGCCATCGTCAGCGTCCGCACAACATGCCGGTGGGATCGCTGCCGTCATCGACCGGCGGCGTCACCGTCGGCGAGGCGTTGGCATATTGCGTCGCGCTGCAAAGCCCCGCCGCGGCGCTGCAGGTCTTGGCGAAGGTCCATGGCGGGTTGTTGGTCTTCTTGATGGTGGTCTTGCCGCCGCTCAGGGTGATGACAGCGGTATCGCCGGGACTGGTGAGCTGGACGCATTCGAAGCTGACGGTGCAGACCGAGGCCTGGCCTTCCCTTAAGTTGACGACGGTCTGGCCGCGCTGCGACAGGATGTCGAGCGTGGTGCCGCGGACGCCGATGGTCGCAAGCGGCGTCGTGATCTTGTAGGCGGCTTTTTCCGAATTGCCGGTGACGAAGCGGAACGCGCCGGAGGTCAGGCGGATCGCGACGTCGCGATAATGGGTCTCGTCGTCGAACACGGTGCGGTCGAGCTTGAGCGACGCGCTCGGCCCGAGCGAAAGGTTGGTGCTGTCGGACATCACCAGCCGCGCGGCGCTGTCGAGGCCGGTGCGCACGATTTCGTCGCGCAGCAATCCGTCGCCGACATTGAGCTGGCTGGTTGCCGATCCGGCAACACGGAGAACCTGGTTCTTGACGACGGCGGCTTCGCCGACGCGCGTTTGTGCTGAAAGCGGACTTGCCGCCAGCACCGCGATTGCGCCAAGCACAAAAAGAAAAACAGAGTAGTTACGCGATTTCATTTCAAAGCCGATCGATTATCCCGACATCGTACCGGATCGCGCGCGCAAGCGATGTGGCAGAATTATCACAAGCGGCGCCTTACTAGCCCGTCGGTTAGTGGCGTCGGATTCGAATCGCGTTCAATGCGATGGACATAAAAATCTGTACCGCCCACACTCAATTCTGCCGCAATTTCATTTAGTTCGTGAAGACAGTGCCAGAATTACCAACTTCTATTCCCGATCAGACAATTGCGCGCACCGCCATCATCGCGGGTACCCTGTTTTTTTTCGCGCATTTCGCGATGCTGATCGGCATCACCACGCCCGAAAAATTCTACTTTGACGAAGTGCATTACGTGCCGGCGGCGCGGCAGATGCTTCTGCCCGTGATGCCGCAGCCGATGCTCAACCCGATGCATCCGCCGCTGGCCAAGCAGTTCATCGCGCTGTCAATCCACACCTTCGGCGACGTGCCGCTGGGCTGGCGTTATCCGGCGGTGCTGGCAGGCGCGCTCGCCATTGTCGCGGTGTATCTGTGCGGCCTCGCATTGTTCGCGGCGCAGGGGCCGGCCATCGCCGCGAGCCTGCTCGCCTTTTTCAATCAGATGCTGTTCGTGCAATCGCGGATCGCGATGCTGGATATTTTCGCGCTGACTTTCAGCCTGTTCGCCATTGCCGCGTTCATGCACGGCTTCCGGCAGCAGCGGCCGCATCTGTGGTTCGCGCTGACCGGGCTGTGTTGCGGTTTTGCGATCGGCTGCAAATGGAGCGGGCTGTTCGTGCTCGTGGTCTGCGTCGTCATCGTGGCGGTGATTCGCCTGTTGCAAAGCTGGCGTACGCAATTTGCCGACGGCAATGCCGATGACTGGTACCGGCCCGACCTGTGGCCCGGTTTCAAGGCCTGGCATTTCGCGGCCTGCTTCCTGCTGATCCCGGCGCTGGCCTATCTCTCGACCTTCGTCCCGCTCTACGGCCTGTCGGTCCCTGACATCATCGAGGCGCAACGGCGGATTTTCAGCGACAACACCACGACCGCGATCGCGGGCCACACCTATATGAGTTCGTGGCCGTCCTGGCCGTTCCTGGTGCGCCCGGTCTGGTATCTGTTCGACAAGGTCAGCGACGACAGGATCTCGGCGGTGGTCTTTCTCGGCAATCCCCTGATCCTGTGGCCGGCGTTGATCGCGCTGTTGGTTTGCCTGCGCGACTGGATCGTGACGCGGCGGGCGGATGCGTTTCTGGTGCTGGCGTTTTATGTCGGCCCGTATCTCGCATGGGCGTTGCTGCCGCGAACGCTCGGCTTCATCTACTATTATCTGCCGGCCGCGACCACCGCGAGTTTCGTGCTGGTCTATGCGCTCCGCCGCGGCAACACGCCACGCTGGCTGCTATGGGCCTTTGTCGCGGTGGGGTTTGCGGGCTTCGTTGTAATGCTGCCGATCTCGGCCGGGTTCGTGGAAACATCGATGGCGACGTTCAACCGCCTGATGATTTTCCAGAACTGGATATAAATCCCGGACAAACGAAATCCGCCTGCCGTTTCCGGCAGGCGGATCGAAGCGCGCGAGCTTACTTCGACGCGGTTTTGGTATCCATGTTGACGACCTGAACGCGGCGGTTGACCGGGTCCATCGGTGCGTTCGGATCCTTCGGCCGGGTCTCGCCGTAGCCGACGGTCACGAGGTCGGAGGCGTTGAGGCCGTATTGCTCGGTGAGAAACTTCTTGATCGTATCGGCGCGGCGCTCGGAGAGGTCCTGGTTGTATCCGTCGCTGCCGACCGCATCGGTGTGACCGGCAACCACGAAGGTCGACCCCTTCAGGCTGGCGTCCGAAAGCGCCTTGCCGAGTTCCTGCACCGCCGACATCGAGCTCTTGCTGATGTCGGCCGAGTTGTAGTCGAAGCGGATTTCGAGATCGATCTTCGGCTTGGTCGCGGCGAGCTCCGCAATTTCCTGGCGCTCGCCGATCGAGAGCGAGCGGGTTTTGCGGTTGCGCAGCGTATCGACGAAGCTGGCTTCCTTGGCCTGCGCGGCGGTATTGGCCTGCGGGCCCATCGAAAGGCTGCGGGTCGCCGACGTCGGCTTCAGCGCGTTCAGGATCTTGTCTGCCGAGACGGTCTCACCGGCAAACGCCACGCCCGCCGTCATCGACAGCGCGGCGCCGATTGTCAGGATGGAAAATCCATTAAAGCGGGTCATTGTCGTCTTCCTCACTGTTACGCCTGCCATATTGGCTGGTTGGCGGTTTGATGCTGCGAAGATAAGACAGGTTCAAATCGACCAATGTGATCTAGGTCACGTTCAAAGCGGCTGGCTTCCGTTGATTTGGGTCCACCCTGTTACTCTGTGTGATCTAGATCACTGTGTTCCCTGCGACTTCTGTAAACGGCGCTTGCCAGCCGCCCGCGATGATCCAAAGCGCAATTGCCTCGTGTTGCAGGTATCAGCGAACCCGCGCCGCTTCCCGGCTTCTACTTTGCTGTTTGCTGGTCTCATTGCCGTCGCGTCAGCGCCGATCTGCGAACAACAAATCGGCATGATGGGCACCTAGCACCATTCTCCACGAGAAAATCCCAAAAGAAAATCCAAGAAAAGGTTTGGGCAAGCAAGAGCAGGCGGGCGGGTGTTTCAGTCGGTAAAGCGTCAACGCGAGTATCAAAATTATCGTAACGTTCCACCGGAGCTCACGGGCTCGGCAAGTTCAATGCCGACCTTGATCGGCGCGGCGATGATCGCGGCGGCGATCCTGCTGTCGACGTTCATCAACGCGCTCGGCACCCGCTATACCGCCTTCGACGGTCCGACCGAAGAGAGCGCGTGGCTGGTCGATCGCCTGACTGGCAGCGTCTACAAATGCCGCGCCCCGGACCATGGCAAGGCGTCCTGCGAGGCGGATATCGCTACCGGCAGCGTTACTCAACGGCCGAAACGCTGATTTCGCTCCCAAATCCAGGACTCCTCCGATGAGCGAATCCGATTACATTGCCGGGCGATGCCCCGCGCGACAAAACCCCACCCCCTGACCAAGGCCGAGGCCCGGCGAATCTGGCTGCGTGCCCAGCGGCTCGATACGCCTGACCCGTTCGGCGAGGGGCCGGGGGCCACTGCCGCCGCGGTGGAGCATCTCGGCTATGTGCAGATCGACACCATCAACGTGATCGAGCGCTGCCACCACCACATTCTCTTCAGCCGCATTCCCAACTATCGGCGCGCGGACCTGCGGCAGGCCCAGAGCGTCGACAAGAGCGTGTTCGAATACTGGACCCATGCGCTGGCCTATGTGCCGTCGAAGGATTTTCGCTTCTTCGTACCGGGCATGAAGCTGCACAAGCGCGAGGGCCATAAATGGTTCGCGTCCGTCAGCCCCGCCGACACCCGCAAGGTGATGCGGCTGCTCAAGCGCGATGGCGCGCTGACCATCCGCGACATCGAGGACGACGTGCTGACCGAGAAGGAGCATCTGTGGGCGAGCCGCAAGCCGTCGAAGCGCGCGCTGCAGCTGGCGTTCTATACCGGCGCGGTCACCATTTCCGAACGGACCGGCATGCTGAAGACATATGAGCTGATGACGCGGCATTTCGGCTGGGACAAGCCGCCGAAGCCGGCATCGAACCTCGAGACGACCACCTATCTGCTCGACCGCGCCTTGCGCGCGCAGGGACTCGTCAGCCTCGATTCGATCTGCCATCTCGATGCGCCGAGCAAGGCCGCGGTCCGCCGCCTGATCGAGGCGCGCGTCCGCCGCAAGGAGATGGTGGCGATCGCCCTCGAAGGCGCGGGCAAGCAGGAGCATTGGGCGGGGGCAGAGACGCTGGAGCAACCCGCAGGCGAGCGCGATGGCGGCCTCGTGCACGTCCTCTCGCCGTTCGATCCCCTGATCATCCAGCGCAAGCGCACCGAATTGTTCTTCGATTACGGCCATCGTTTCGAGGCCTATGTACCCCGGGAAATGCGCCTGTTCGGCTATTTCGCGCTGCCGGTGCTGGTCGGCGAAGACATCGTTGCCGCGATCGATCTGAAGACCGACCGCAAGGAAAAGAAATTGCTGGTGCAGAAATGGAACTGGGTCGGCAAGGGCGCCGCGAAGGCTCCGCGCAAGGAGCTCAAGCGCCGCATCGAGGAAGAGCTGCATCGCTTCGAGCGGTTTCAACTGGCGGAGTGAAGCGCAGCCATTGCGTCCCGCGCATTGCCCCCATCCGATTGCGGATGCGCTGCTCCCGCAAATCGGATTGACACCGTTTTGCCAATGCTCAAAACCCCGGCAACAGCAACAAACGGCCCGGGAACAAACTTATGAGCCTTGCCACCACGTCAGCCGCCGCCGGCGGCGCCAGGAGCGACATCGAAACCTCGACCATCCGCACGATTTCATGGCGGCTCATTCCATTCCTGATCCTGGCCTATTTCTTTTCCTATCTCGACCGCGTCAATCTCGGCTTCGCCGCGCTCACCATGAACGCGGAACTGAAATTCACGCCGCTGATCTTCGCTTGGGGCGCCGGCATCTTCTTCATCGGTTATTTCATCTTCGAGGTGCCGAGTAACCTCGCGCTGGAAAAATTCGGCGCCAGCCGCTGGATCGCGCGCATCATGGTGACCTGGGGCATCATCTCGGCGGCGATGGCGCTGGTGAGTGGCGAACTGAGTTTTTACGTGCTCCGGTTTCTGCTTGGCGTCGCCGAAGCCGGCTTCTTTCCCGGCATCATTCTCTATCTGACCTATTGGTATCCGGCGGAATATCGTGCGCGGTTCCTCGCTGCGTTTGCGATCGCCGTTCCCGTCTCGACCGTGATCGGCGCGCCGATCTCGGGTCTGCTGCTCGGGCTCGACGGCATGATGGGGCTGAAGGGCTGGCAGTGGCTGTTCATTCTCGAGGGTATTCCCTCCGTGCTGCTCGGCATCGTCACCTGGTTCTATCTCACCGATAAACCTGAGAAGGCGGATTGGCTCACATCGGAACAGAAGGCGTGGCTGGCGGCAAAGCTGCAGGCGGAGATCGCGACCAAGCAGGCGGCAAAGCACCTGACGCTCGGGCAGGCGCTGTCATCGCCGAAGGTGATCATGCTGAGCATCGTCTATTTCGGTTTCGTCGGTGCGCTCTACGGCATGCAGTTCTGGCTGCCGCAGATCGTGAAAGCATTCGGCCTCAGCAATGCGCAGACCGGTTTCGTCACCGCGATCCCGTTCCTGTTCGGCACCATCGCGATGACCCTGTGGGCGCGGCACTCCGACGCCACGCGCGAACGCGTCGCCCATGTCGGTGGGCCGCTGCTGCTCACCGCCGTCGCGCTCGGCGCCTCCAGCTACATCACCGATCCCGTCACGACGATGGTGCTGCTGACGATCGCCGCGATCGGCGTGTTCTGTACCTTCGCGGTGTTCTGGACGTTGCCGACGGCGTGGCTGTCGGGCACGGCCGCAGCCGGCGCGATCGCGCTGATCAATTCGATCGGCAACCTCGCGGGTTTTGGCGGGCCGTATCTGGTCGGCTGGGTCAAGGAAGCCACCGGCAGCACATCGACCGGCTTGCTGGTGCTGTCGCTGCTGCCGCTTGCGGCGGGGCTGCTGGTGTTTCTCGGCGGCCACGACACCAAGACCGAGTTCGGCGCAGCAGGGCAGGGGAAGTAGCTTCTGTCGTCCCGGCCTAGTGCGCAATTGCGCACGGGGGCCGGGACCCATACGCCGCGGCCGCGGGAACGGGCAGGCTGGGGCGAGACCTTTCGTAAGCAAGGAGCATCGTGGTTATGGGTCCCGGCCCCCCGTGCGCAATTGCGCACTAGGCCCGGACGACAACGGTAATACCCCGTTAACTCACGAATTGGTGTTCACTGACGAATATTGACATTCGTCAGTGAACACTCAATAATCTTCATCAGCATATAGCCGATGGAGAATTCGATGTTCGCCCGATCCATTTTTTCCAGCTATTACAGGCTCTTGACCGGCGCGATGCTGGCGTTGGCGGTGTTCGCGCTGACCGGCTGCAATGAAAAGGCGGCCGAAAAGGCCGCTCCCGGGCGTCCGGTTCTGGTCGCCACCGTGCATTATGAGGCGGAAACGCCGGAACGCAGCTTCGTTGGCACCATCAGGCCCCGGATCGAGACCGACATGGGTTTCCGGGTCCCGGGCAAGGTCGCAAAGCGCCTCGTGGAAGTCGGCCAGACCGTTGATGTCGGCCAGCCGCTCGCCACCCTCGATGAAGTCGATCTGAAGCTGCAGGCCGAGCAGTCCGAAGCGGAATACCGTGCCGCGACCGGCGTGCTGGCGCAGGCCTCCGCGTCCGAGCAGCGCGCCAAGGATCTGCGCGCCAAGGGCTGGACCACGGACGCGCAAATGGATCAGAGCCGCGCCGCCGCCGATGAGGCCCGCGCGCGCTTCTATCGTGCCGAACGTTCGGTCGAACTGACCAAGAACTCGCTCTCTTATGCGACGCTGATCGCAGATACCCGCGGCGTCGTCACCGCGACCCTCATCGACGCCGGCCAGGTGGTCGCCTCCGGCCAGACCGCGGTCCGCGTCGCGCGCTTTGCCGAAAAGGAAGCCGTGGTCGCGATCCCGGAAACCCTTGTTGGCCGCGCCAAGGATGGCGCTGCCTCCGTCACGCTGTGGTCGGACGCCAACAAGAAATACGTCGCAAAACTGCGCGAGATCGCGCCGACGGCGGATCCGGCAACGCGCACCTATCTGGCAAAGTTCTCGCTGCCCGGCGCCGGCGACAGCGTGTCGCTCGGCATGACCGCAACGTTGACGCTGTCCGATCCCGCCACCGAGAACGTCGCGAAGCTGCCGCTGTCGGCGCTGTACAGCCAGGGCGGCAATCCCTCGCTCTACATCGTCGACGATGCCGGCGCCGTGACGCTGAAGCCGGTCGTCGTGAAGTCCTACGAGAGCAATTCCGTCGTCATCACCGGCGGCGTGCCTGAAGGCGCCAGGGTTGTGGCGCTCGGCGTGCAGAAGCTCGATCCGGCCCAGAAGGTCAGGGTCGTCTCGTCGCTGTCGTTCTGATCCGCGGTCGGTAACAACGGAAAACGTTGGAGAGTGACATGAAGCGCTTCAATCTGTCGGGCTGGGCGGTAAGCCATCCGACGCTGATCCTGTTCCTGATGATCGCGCTGGGTGTGGCCGGCTTCTTCTCCTACGAGCGGCTTGGCCGCGCCGAGGATCCGTTCTTCACCGTGAAGGTGGTCAACGTCTCTGCGATCTGGCCGGGCGCCACGGCGCAGGAGATGCAGACCCAGGTCGCCGATCCCATCGAGAAGAAGCTGCAGGAGCTGCCTTACTTCGAGAAGGTACAGACCTATTCCAAGCCCGCGTTTACCGCGATGCAGGTCACGTTCAAGGATTCGACGCCGCCGGCGCAAGTGCCGTATCTGTTCTATTTGCTCCGCAAGAAGCTCGCCGACGTGCAGGGCCAGTTGCCGGCGGGCCTGCTCGGCCCCAACGTCAATGACGAATTCAGCGACGTCGATTCCATCCTCTATATGATGACCGGCGACGGCGCCGATTACGCGCAGCTGAAGAAGGCCGCCGAAGGCATGCGCCAGCGGCTGCTGAAGGTACCCGGCGTCACCAAGGTCAATCTCTACGGCGCCCAGGACGAGCGCATCTTCGTCGAATTCTCGCACGCCAAGCTGGCGACGATCGGCGTCACGCCGCAGGCGCTGTTCGATTCGCTGGCCAAGCAGAACAACGTCACGCCGGCCGGCACGGTGGAAACTTCCTCGCAGCGCGTGCCGCTGCGCGTCACCGGCGCGCTCGACGGCGCCAAGGCGGTTGCCGAGACGCCGGTCGAGAGCAACGGCCGCATATTCCGCCTGGGCGATATCGCCACCGTCACCCACGGCTTCGTCGATCCACCGACCTTCAAGGCGCGCCAGGAAGGCAAGCCCGCGCTCGGTATCGGCGTGGTCACCGCCAAGGGCGCCAACATCCTCGAGCTCGGCAAGGAAGTCGAGAACGCGAGTAATGACTTCATGAAGGCGGTGCCGCAGGGCATCAATGTCGAGCAGATCGCCGACCAGCCCAAGGTGGTCGAGCGCGCGGTCGGCGAGTTCGTGCACTCCTTCGTCGAAGCGCTGGCGATCGTGCTGTTCGTCTCGTTCCTGGCGCTTGGCTGGCGAACCGGCATCGTGGTGGCGATGTCGGTGCCGCTGGTGCTGGCGATCGTCTTCATCGTCATGAACGCGATGTCGATCGATCTGCACCGTATTACATTGGGCGCGCTGATCATCGCGCTCGGCCTGCTCGTCGACGACGCCATCATCGCGGTTGAGATGATGGTGGTGAAGATGGAGCAGGGCTGGGACCGCGTTCGCGCGGCCTCCTTTGCCTGGGAATCGACTGCGTTTCCGATGCTCACGGGAACGCTGGTCACGGCCGCTGGCTTCCTCCCCATCGGCTTTGCCAATTCCGCGGTCGGCGAATATGCCGGCGGCATTTTCTGGATCGTGGCGATTTCGCTGGTGGCGTCCTGGTTCGTCGCGGTGATCTTCACGCCTTATATCGGCGTCAAGCTGCTGCCGAACATCAAGGTCCACCACAACCACGATCCGCACGCGGTCTATGAGACCCGCGTCTATCGCATCCTGCGCAGCATGGTGCAGTGGTGCGTCGACCACCGCATCAAGGTGGTGGTGGCAACCGTCGGCGTGTTCGCGCTCTCGATCGTCGGCTTTGGCAATGTCCAGCAGCAGTTCTTCCCGCTGTCCGAACGCCCCGAACTGTTCCTGCAGCTGCGCCTGCCCGAAGGCACCGCCTTCAACGTTACCGAGAAGTCGGTGAAGAAGGCCGAGGCGCTGCTCAAGGACGACAAGGACATCGCGACCTACACCTCCTATGTCGGCCAGGGTTCGCCGCGCTTCTGGCTCGGCCTTAACCCGCAACTGCCGAACGAGGCCTTCGCCGAAATCGTGATCGTCTCCAAGGACGTCGACGCCCGCGAGCGCATCAAGGCGCGGCTGGAGAAGGCGGTCGCCGGCGGCGACCTCTCCGAGGCGCGTGTGCGCATCGACCGCTTCAATTTTGGCCCGCCGGTCGGCTTCCCGGTCCAGTTCCGCGTGATCGGCCCCGACCCCAACAAGGTCCGCGACATCGCCTATCAGGTGCGTGACGTAATGCGGCAGAATCCCAATGCCCTGGAGCCGCAGCTCGACTGGAACGAGCAGTCGCCCTACCTCAAGCTCGTGGTCGATCAGGACCGTGCCCGTGCGCTTGGTCTTACCCCGCAGGACGTCTCGCAGGCGCTCAGCATGCTGATCTCGGGTGCGCCGGTGACGACCATCCGCGACGGCATCGAGAAGGTCGGCGTCATCGCCCGCGCGGTTCCGTCCGAGCGGCTCGATCTCGGCCATGTCGGCGACCTCACCGTGACTTCACGCAACGGCGTTGCCGTGCCGCTGCAGCAGATCGCCAAGATCGAATACGCCCATGAGGAACCGATCCTGTGGCGGCGTAACCGCGACATGGCGATCACCGTGCGCACCGACGTCGCCGACGGCGTGCAGGCGCCCGACGTCACCAACCAGATCTGGCCGAAGCTGCAGCAGATCCGCGATAGCCTCGAGCCGGCCTACCGGATCGAGCCGGGCGGCGCGTTCGAGGAATCCGCCAAGGGCAACGCCTCGATCGCCGTGCTGTTTCCGCTGATGGCGCTTGTCATGCTGACGCTCTTGATGATCCAGCTGCAGAGCTTCTCGCGCCTGATCCTGGTGTTTTTGACGGCGCCGCTCGGCATCGTCGGCGCCTCGCTCGGCCTCAACATCGCGGGCCAGCCGTTCGGCTTCGTGGCGCTGCTCGGGCTGATCGCGCTGGCCGGCATGATCATGCGCAACGCGGTCATTCTGGTCGACCAGATCGAGACCGACGTTTCCCATGGCATGACGCGCAAGGAAGCCATCGTCGAAGCCACCGTGCGGCGTGCCCGGCCGGTGATCCTGACGGCGCTGGCCGCGATCCTGGCCATGATTCCGCTGTCGCGTTCGGCCTTCTGGGGTCCGATGGCGATCACCATCATGGGCGGTTTGTTCGTTGCAACCTTCCTGACCTTGCTGTACCTGCCGGGCCTCTACGCGCTCTGGTTCCGCAAGAGCCTGGAAGAAAGCGGCCAAACCAAGCAGCCCGATCTTGCGCCGCAGCATGCCGCCAAGGATCTGAGCACGTCTCCGCTCGCATTTCCGCTTGCCGACGCGGCGGAATAATTGAACATTGGTTCTGACATGACGCTGATTGCTGAAAATGTGGAAACCGACACGCGGGAGCGTATTCTCGTCGTGGCGGAGCGTCTGTTCAGGCAGCTCGGCTACCAGAAGACGACGGTCGCCGACATCGCCAAAGAACTGCGCATGAGCCCGGCCAACGTCTATCGCTTCTTCGATTCGAAGAAGTCGATCCACGAAGGCGTGGCGCGCACCCTGATGGGCGAGGTCGAGACCGAGGCGCGGCGGATCGTGGCTGCACCCGGTCCGGCAAAGCCGCGCCTGCGCGATCTGCTCACGACCGTCAATCGCATGAACTCGGAGCGCTATGTTGGCGATAACAAGCTGCATGAGATGGTCGCGATCGCGATGGAGGAGGACTGGGACGTCTGCGTCGCCCATATCGAGTGCGTCACCGGCATGATCGGCGAGGTGATCGGGCAGGGCGTGGCGTCCGGCGAGTTCGAGGCCCCCGACCTGCCGCTGGCCGCGCTCTGTACCTGCACCGGCATGATCCGCTTTTTCCACCCGCAGATGATCGCGCAGGCCGTCAACAAGCCTACCGCCACAATCGACCAGATGATCGATTTCCTGTTCCGCGCGCTGGAGCCGCGGCAGGCGAAATAGCCGGATTTCCGACGTAGGGTGGGCAAAGGCGCATGCGCCGTGCCCACCATTCCTACTTCAATTAGGGCGGTGGGCACGCTACGCTTTGCCTAACCCACCGATTGAAGGAAACACCGGAAAATGGACGCCAAGAGCCCGAAAGACCTGCATTTTTACGAGCCTGCCAAGGGCCACGGCCTCAAGCACGACCCCTTCAACGCCATCATCGCGCCGCGCCCGATCGGGTGGATTTCGTCGCGCGATACCAACGGCAACGTCAACCTGGCGCCTTACAGCTTCTTCAACGCGTTCTGCTACAAGCCGCCGATCATCGGCTTCTCCTCCACCAACTGGAAGGACAGCGCCGCCAATATCCAGGAGACCAAGGAGTTCGTCTGGAATCTCGCCACCATGGACCTGGCGCAGCAGATGAACGCCACCGCGGCCCACGTCGCCCGCGACGTCAGCGAGTTCAATATCGCCGGCCTCACGGCGGTACCCGGCAAGCTCGTCAATGTGCCGCGCGTCGCCGAAAGCCCGGTCGCGTTCGAATGCCGGCTGACGCAGATCATCCAGCTGCAGGGCGCCAATGGCGACAAGGCGCAGGCCTGGCTGACGCTCGGCGAAGTCGTCGCCGTCCACATCGACAAGGCCATGATCAAGGACGGCGTCTACCAGACCGCGATGGCCCGCCCGATCGTCCGCGCCGGCCGCAGCGGCGACTATTTCGAGATCAAGCCGGAAAACATGTTCGAGATGATCCGGCCGGATTGATCGTCTCACTCCGCGCTTCGCGGGGTTCGCAAATCGTTCCTGCGATTGAACCAACACCGGTTCCGGCTACACCCAAACCGTGTAGCGCGGATGCAACGACTGCCGTGACCCGGCCGATTACGGCCTGGTCATCGAAGCAGCGCTTGACGACGGGTGTCGAATGCAGTTTTTCCTTTGTGAGATTGTCGCTCGCCTCGTCGCGATCTATTTTTGCTTCGATTGCGGCCGCAGATTCTGGAATGGCCTCGTCGAAAGAAAAATCGAGCTCGAGGGCGAGGATATTCTGGACTACGAGACCTGGATTTTTCAGAAAGACGAAGCGCCGGTCCGTTACTGGATCTCAATGGGCTGGAATTTGATCACCCTGGCTGCGTGCGTCGTTGTTGCAATATTCGGGTGGTGGCTCCCAAAGACCTGAGCCTCCGCTGTCGCAGCATGCAGCTCAACCCGATCGCCCCGCGCGACAATGGCCGGTCCTGAACCGGCTTGGCACTGGACGCGACTAATTGTCCGGTCGGCCACGCCGGCCAGTCGCCGGCAATGATTTCTCCCTTGATCTAGCCAAATTGGCTTTAGAGATGAACATGAACAAGCGGGCTTTGTTCTCCATCACAGCTGTGCTCGTGGTTGCGCTTCCGTTGGCGTATGGCGCTGCGACGCAGGCGCTGTCGAACGATCCGGTGCACCATGAGCAGGATGGTGACGAACCGTCAAAGGACGACCGCGAGGCCGCTGGTATCCTTCAGTTTGCCGCTGACCAGGGAGACGCCGGCGCGCAGGTCGATCTCGGGATCGTCTATGCGCAAGGGCGCGGCCTGCCGAACGATGACCGCGAGGCCGCGCGCCTCTTCAAGCTCGCTGCGGGCCAGGGAAATCCCGTGGCGCAATACAACCTCGGCGTCTTCTACGACGAGGGACGTGGCGGATTGCAACAAGACGACCGCGAGGCCGCCCGCCTCTTCAAGCTGGCTGCCGATCAGGGATACGCCAGCGCTCAGGTCAATCTCGGGCACTTCTACAGCGAGGGTGCCGGCGGACTGCCGAACGATCGCCGCGAGGCCGCTCGCCTCTACAGGCTCGCTGCGGAGCAGGGCGACGCCACGGCGCAATACAATCTCGGGCTCTATTACGACCAGGGCCGTGGCGGATTGCAAAAGGACGACCGCGAGGCTGTCCGCTTCTACAAGCTCGCCGCCGACCAGGGATACGCCAGCGCTCAGGTCAATCTCGCCTCCTTCTACGACGAGGGCCTTGGCGGACTGCAAAAGAATGAGCGCGAGGCCGCTCGCCTCTTCGAACTTGCTGCGGACCAGGGAGACGCGACAGCGCAATACAACCTCGGGCTCTTCTACAGCGTGGGTCATGGCGGACTGCCAAAGGACGAGCGCGAGGCCGCCCGCCTCTACAAGCTCGCCGCTGACCAGGGCGACGCCAGCGCTCAGCTCAGTCTCGGGAACTTCTACGACGATGGCCTTGGCGGTTTGCAGAAGGATGCGCGCGAGGCCGCTCGGCTCTTCAAGCTCGCTGCGGAGCAGGGAAACCCTGCCGCGCAATTCAACCTCGGGCTCTTCTACAGGCAGGGTCATGGCGGACTGCAACAGGACGACCGCGAGGCCGCCCGCCTCTACAGGCTCGCCGCCGACCAGGGAAGCGTCAGTGCCCAGGTCAGTCTCGGGCACTTCTACGCCGAGGGTATTGGCGGCCTGCTAAAGGACGAAGGCGAGGCCGCGCGCCTGTTCAAGCTGGCTGCGGAGCAGGGAAATCCGACAGCGCAACAAAACCTCGGGCTGTTCTACGAAGAGGGTCGCGGCGGCCTGGAAAAGAATGAGCAGGAAGCGGCTCGTCTCTACAAGCTCGCCAACGAGCAGCGAAGCTTGCTTGAGAAAATGTCACGTTTGGCGATGCAGAGCGCGCGGCTGGCGATTGAGATAGCCTCGCGCTTCTAGCCACGTGCTCCGGTCTATCTGGCTTTAAGCACTCTGAGAGCCGCAATAGCCTCAGCGGAAGGTTCTCGTGCGTGCGGCTCACGAGACATCCAGAACCGATATTTGCGCGGCTCGCGGCGCTTGAGGATCGGCCAGGTAAATGCCATCGCGCGCGTGATACTGCCATCATTATCAACGAGCCAGATCCGACCGAGGCTCAACGGTATCGGTGTTTCTTCTATTCGCTTCCATTTGCTGGGACTGGGTTCGACGGCCCGTCGAAATCGCTTGAACAGCATTGGCTATCCCTCGTTTCCCCGCACGTATTCTACTAGCCAAAACCCGGCCGTCCAGCGGGCGCTTACACGCGCCGCCTGTGCGATGGTCCGGCTTCCGCGCACCCTTCCTGGGGCTTCCGGACCGCTCGGCTCCTGCGAGCTTTTCTAGCTTGACGCAAAGCGCTCTCGCCAGCGGCGCAGTGGCAGGCTTCTGCGAGCTCGTTCAGGAAATGGCGACCGCAGCCTGGAATTGTTCGGCGAAGACGGCGTATTGCGATTGCGAAGGAGTTCGCCGAGCCCGATGCTGAAGTGCAGGCCTGTCCTGTTCACGCTGCTCCTCGAATAGCTGCGGTCTGGCGTCGGCTGATCAACCCTGCTGATGGGTGGTGCGGCGACGATGGGCGTGCCCTTGTCGGCCAGTCTGGCCTTGTATTCAAAGAAGATCTCGCCCGCGACACCTCCAGCCACCAACGCGACGCATATCAATGAAGCCAAGGTCTCGACGCCATGAAACCAAAATATGCAGCTCACAACCTCAAGAAAAAGACCGGCAAGCAGCACATAACCGGCTATGCGCGCGCGACGCAAATTATAGTCGGCGTCTCCGAAGTCTCTACAACGGTCGTCGGAGCGTGTTGTCATAGCTGATAATCCCTGTTTGCAGTCGGGCGGTCCCATCCGTCCCTGTTCGTGATCTACATCTAACCTGCGCGGTGCCACTGTGATGAACGTCACTCGGCACGCGCCGGCGCGGTAGTTGATGGCGGGCACCAGGCTTCGGGCAGGGCGACTCAATCCACCTCACGCACCTCGTGGCTCATTCGATCACACGGTCGGCGCTGGCGGTAACGGACGCTGGTATCGTGATGTTGAGTACGCGCGCGGTGCGCAAATTGAGCCATACTTCATAAACAGTAGGCTCTTCACGGGGATACTGGCCGGGTTCTCCCCTTTCATGATCGGAAGTGGCCGGCTTTAAGGGCGAGCGCCATAAACCTTCGTATAGTTCCGCGACCCGTTGAGATACCCGACGTTTACCTACGTCCAATTGAGCCGCCGATCGCGATCATCTTAGCTAGGGGCTCCGGTAGCGCCCCTCGCGCTATCGCTGCCCTCCTTGGGCGTTTCCTCCCTAGACTTGGGCCGCTTGCACCAACGCAGGCGGCCTTCTTTTTGTGTATGCCGTCACGTCCGCAAACAAATCCGCGCCAGTACGGATTCCAATCCACAACCCGGCCGTGGTGCCTGCTCCTGCCACTTCGGCAAGCAAGGGAAGACGTGGAGGAGGAAATGATCCGGTGGCGCCTCGCCGACGGCGAACGGATGCGCAGGCTGCCTTGAGGACTTCCTGAAGCAGGGCGCGAATGATCGCGTAGAAACCTGCGAGTCCGTTCATGGCACTTGTCGCACATGGCGCGATCCGCCCGGCATGTCCGAGCTGCCGCGGTGAGCGGACATCGACGGGCACGCCAGCATCGACGCGAATGACCCACAGCCGAATTTGTTGGACTTCAATCTGCCTACTTCCAGATGGCCGGTCGGAGCGGCTACAATGCCGGCCGTCGTCCGAGGAAAAATCGATGAGGCGGCGCGAGTTCATCGCTGCAATTGGGAGTGCGGCCGCGTGGTCGCTTCCTGCTCTGGGACAACAGGCGGCTTCGCGGACTCTGGGCGTCCTTGACGTTGGATCGCTCGAGGGGGCACGGAGAAATTTTGGCTCGGTCCAGGACCGCTTGGCCGAAATGGGCTATGTCGAGGGCCGAAATCTCGCGCTTGAATACCGTTGCGCCGATAGTCACGAGGACCGACTAGGTGAGTTGGCCCGTGATCTGGTTCGGCATCGAGTAAATGCCATCGCTGTTTTTGCAGGGCCTTCAATCATGGCCGCCAAGGCCGCCACCACGTCAATTCCGATCATTTTTCTGACCGGTTTTGACCCTGTCGCAAGCGGTTTCGTCGTAAGCCTGAACAGACCGGCCGGCAACGCGACGGGGGTTTCAGTTCTCAATGTAGAGGTAATGACCAAACGGCTGCAGATGCTTTGTGAACTGGTGCCGACGGCGAAGTCTATTGGGTTCTTCTATAATCCAACAAGCCTCGTATCAGGGTACGAGGACACTCTGAGGAGATTGGAACTGGCGGCTGATACCTTGGGAGTGAAGCTGCTCCGTGTCGAGACAGGAGGCCCCGATGATTTCAAGGAGGCTTTCGCAAGGATGGCTGGCGTGCGGCCGGATGCGTTGTTGATTTCGGCTGACGCATTGATGCTTCGAAACCGCGAAAGCCTTGCTGGTCTGACAGCTCAACACCGCATACCGGCACTCTATCCAATTCGTGAATTCGCTGCTGATGGCGGATTGGTAAGTTACGGACCGAACTACGCCGAGGCCCGCCGACAGGTGGGCGACTATCTTGGCCGGGTTCTGAACGGCGAAAGGCCGGAAAACCTGCCGGTCCAGCAAGTCACAAAATTCGAACTCGTCATCAACATGAAGACAGCAAAGGCGTTGGGCCTTGGTGTACCAACTTCGCTGCTTGGCCGCGCCGACGAAGTGATTGAGTGAGCTTGTTGGAGTGCATAGGTCCGTTGTTGGCACCTGTTGGCCATGGCGCGGTCCGCCCGGCAGGTCCGAGCTGCCCAAGTGAGCGGACATCGACGGGCACGCCAGCATCGACGCGAACTGAGATGTTGGCCGAGCACAACGGCAACGCTCTGGATGCGGGTTTCGGCTAGCAGATCAATGGGGCCGGGCGCCGGCGCAGCACGCCTGACCTGCGTGAGTGCTCAGTCGCGTTCGAGGATCTTGGCGCCCGGGTAGACCTGGCGGGCGTAGGCAACGACCAGCGCGCGGTGCTGTGTCTCGAGGAACGGAGTCCGGATCTGACACGACCCGACGATGAGGTGCCACAAGCCGTTAATCTTCTGGATAATGACGTCCATGACTGTGCTTCCTTTGCAGGTTTCGCGGTGGGTTACTCCGCCCAGCGCTCACATTCGCGAGCAACTGGCCGAGCCAATGCCTTGGCCGCATCAGCGTGTGCGGCCTTCTCAGCTCCGCCGCTCGATCCCGGTTCGAACGGCATAACGCCGTTGAACTACAACCTCTCGCACAGGGACGGATCGGACCATTGCACGGACGTTCAGCAGTGCCTTACATTCGTTTGGGACGATGATACTTAGGTTTATGATTGACGACCTGCGGGGCTTGTCGCTGCTTCATCGGAGGTCCGCCGCGCGCCCATCATTGCCGCATGGTCCTGTGCTTTCCCGCGACAAATTGACCCGACGGGCAAATCAGTTCCGATTGTCAGAAATCGTGTCAAGTCAAAAATTTCCGAAAATCAAAAATATTTCTCTTTCCTTCGACCCAAATCACCGGCACATTCTCGCCATCCCGTCCCACTCAGAGGGGCGTTGGCCATCGTCACGACGAGGGACGGGTCGCGGTGGACGCTGAGGTTGCGATTGACGGTCGCGGCTGAAGCGTACGGCGAAAGCGTGTGGTCCTGGCGCCCGTAACGGCGTCAAGTCTTTCGGGAGCCAACGCTTCGGAGGGACGACGGTGGCAATAGAGGCCGTCTCACCGGGGAGAGCGCGTCATAAGCCGTAAAGCCATTGCGCAGGGAATGTCGGATGCTCTCCGCTGCCCTGTATGCTCGTGTGCACCATCTTGTTGCACAATCGCACACGAGACCGCGGGTGCAGCGCGCATCCGGCATTCCCTGCGCCCTCTGAATTGAAGAGGGTAAGGAATTTCTGGCAAAGCTCGGGCGTAATGCGCCGCGAGAATGCGGACGTGCATCTAGGATGACATGCGGCCACACACTCACTGTCGTCCCGGGCTTGGCCTCAGATGCGCAATTGCGCATCGGGGGACCCATACGCCGCGGCCCTTGTTGTTGAAGAAGGTATCTGACGCCAGCGTTCTCACCGATGGGCCGCGGCGTATGGATCCCGGCTCAAGGCCGGGACGACGCGAGGCGGAGAGCGAGCACGCTACCCCTCAGCTCCGGAACTGACACGCCCCACGGCCGTTATCTCCCGCCGCCCGGCCGCGTCAATTTCGCCCGATTTTCAAGGGCGAAGTGTTCACCCAAACCCCGCATCATCAGCTAAAATAGCCTTCCGCGCCGCCGATCCATGAGGACCGCCATGAGCTTCCGCCGCGATTTCATCACCAAGCCGATCTTCTCCTGGGCCCGCGGCGTGTTGCCGTCGATGTCCGACACCGAGCGCGAGGCGCTGGAGGCCGGTGACGTCTGGTGGGACGCCGACCTCTTCACCGGCAATCCCGACTGGTCGAAATTGCTTGGCTACGCGCCGGCGACGCTGACGGCGGAGGAAGAAGCCTTCCTCCATGGTCCGGTCGACGAACTCTGCGCCATGCTCGACGACTGGAAGATCAATTGGGAATGGCGCGACCTGCCGCCGGAGGCGTGGGCCTTCATCAAGCGCCACAAATTCTTCGGCATGATCATTCCCAAAGAGTATGGCGGCCTCGGCTTCTCGCCTTACGCGCATTCCGAGGTGGTGCGAAAACTCTCGTCGCGCTCGCTGACCGCCGCCGTCACCGTGATGGTGCCGAACTCGCTCGGGCCCGGCGAACTCTTGATGCGCTTCGGCACAAAAGAGCAACAGCAGCAATGGCTGCCGCGCCTGGCCGATGGCCGCGACATTCCCTGCTTCGGGCTGACCAGTCCGGAAGCCGGCTCCGACGCCGCCTCGATGATCGACACCGGTATTATCTGCAAGGGTCAGTTCGAAGACCGCGAAGTGCTGGGGCTGCGCCTTAACTGGCACAAGCGCTATATCACGCTCGGCCCGGTCGCGACGCTGCTCGGCCTCGCCTTCAAGGCCTACGACCCCGATCATCTGGTGGGCTCGCAGGAAGAACTCGGCATCACCGTGGCGCTGATCCCGACGCACCTTCCCGGCGTCGAAATCGGCAAGCGCCATCTGCCGGCGATGCAGGTGTTCCAGAACGGCCCGAACTGGGGCCGCGATGTCTTTATCCCGATGGATTACATCATCGGTGGCCAGGAACGTCTCGGCCAGGGCTGGAAAATGCTGATGACCGCGCTCGCCGCCGGCCGCGGCATCTCGCTGCCGTCGCTGTCGGCCGCGGGCGCGGCCTATGCCGCGCGCACCTCTGGCGCCTATGCCCGCATCCGCGAGCAGTTCGGCATCTCCATCTCAAGATTCGAAGGCATCGAGGAGCCGCTGGCGCGCATTGCCGGCACGGCCTATTTGCTCGACGCCGCGCGGCGGCTGACCTGTGCGGCGCTCAACCAGGGCCGTCATCCCGCGGTCATTTCCGGCATCATGAAGCTGCACGCCACCGAGCGGATGCGGATTGCGATCGACGACGCCATGGACATCCATGGCGGCAAGGCGGTCATTGACGGCCCGCAGAACTATCTCGGCAACCTCTATCGCTCGGTGCCGGTCGGCATCACCGTCGAAGGCGCCAACATCCTGACCCGTAATCTGATCGTGTTCGGGCAGGGCGCGATCCGCGCCCATCCCTATCTGCTCGACGAGATGAACGCGCTCGGTGAAGCCGATCGCGCCAGAGGGCTGGATGCTTTCGACAAGGCGTTCTGGAGCCATGTCGGGCATAGTTTCAAGACCATGTTCCGCGCCTGGGGCCGCAGCTGGAGCTTTGGCATGTTCGCGCCGGCGCCAGACGCTGGTGATGCAACCAAATTCTATCGCCAGCTCTCCCGCTACTCCTCGGCCTTCGCGCTCTGCGCCGACATGGCACTGTTGACCTTGGGCGGTGCGCTCAAGCGCAAGGAAATGCTCTCGGCCCGGTTCGGCGATATCCTCTCCGAACTCTATCTGCTTTCGGCCGCGCTGAAACGCTGGCAGGACGAGGGCCGCCAGCAAGCCGATTTCGCCGCACTGGAATGGTGCATGGCGAGCGGCTTCAAAACCATCGAGAACCGCTTTGCCGAGATCCTCAATAATCTGCCCAATCGCTTCGTCGCAGTGATCCTGAAATTCCTGATCCAGCCGTTCGGCTCGCGGGTGGTCGGTCCGACAGACCGGGTCGTCCATCTCTGCGCGCAGCTGGTGCTGTCGCCATCGGCGGCGCGCGATCGGTTGACGGCTGATTTGTCGCATGTCGACGACGACCGCGGCGTTTTCAGGCTGGAGAAGGCGTTCCTGCTCGTCACGGCTGCAGATGACATTTCAAAGAAAATGCACGCCGCGCGGCTGCACGACTGGAACGAAGCGGTGCAGAAGGGCGTCATCACCCAGTCCGAGGGCGAAAGGCTCGCCGCGGCGCATGAAGCTGTCGCAAAAGTGATCGAGGTCGACGATTTTGCGCCGGAAGCGCTGTCACCGATTTACAGGAAAGCCGCCGACGTGCATCAATTCTTCCAGGAATTGGGTGAGCAGAGGGCGGCGAGCTGATGGCGCGACCGGTTTTTATTGTCGACGGCAGCCGGACGCCGTTCCTGAAGGCGCGCTCCGGCCCCGGGCCCTTCACCCCGGTCGATCTCGCCGTGCAATGCGGCCGGCCGCTATTGGCCCGGCAACCCTTTGCGCCCACCACGTTCGATCAGGTGATCTTGGGCTGCGTCAACGTCATTGCCGACGAGATGAACCCGGCGCGGGTCGCAGCGCTCCGGCTCGGCATGGGCGAAAAAATGGTCGCCTTCACCGTGCAGATCAATTGCGGCTCCGGCATGCAGTCGATCGACACGGGCTACCGCTACATCCGCGAGGGCGTCTCCGACCTGATCCTGGCCGGCGGCGCCGAGGCGCTCAGCCACGCGCCGCTGGTGTGGCCGCAACAGGGCGTGCGCTGGTTCGCCGGCCTTGCCGGAGCCCGGGGTATCGGCGCAAAGATCATGGCCGCGCTTAAGGTGCGGCCGTCTTATCTCAAGCCGATCATCGGCCTCGAACGCGGGCTGACCGATCCCATCACCGACCTCAACATGGGCCAGACCGCGGAAGTGGTCGGGCATCTCTTCGGCATCACCCGCGCGCAATCCGATGCCTATGCCGCCGAGAGCCACAAGCGGCTCGCCAATGCCCAGAGCCAGGGCTGGCTGAAGGGCGAGGTCGAAACCGCGTTTGCCCGCGACGGCAAATTCTATGACCATGACGACGGCGTGCGGCCGGACTCCACGGCCGAGACATTGGCAAAACTGAAGCCGGTGTTCGAACGGCCCTGGGGCAAGGTCACCGCCGGAAATTCCTCGCAGATCACCGACGGTGCGTCATGGGTGATCCTCGCTTCCGAGAAAGCCGTTGCCAAGCACGGCCTGACGCCGAAGGCGGTCATCCTCGACAGCCAATGGTCGGCGCTCGATCCCTCGATCATGGGTCTCGGGCCGGTGCTGTCGGCGACTGAACTATTGAAGCGAAATAGTCTGACTCTCGGCGATATCGAGACCTGGGAATTGAACGAGGCCTTTGCGACGCAGGTGCTGGGCTGTCTCGCAGCCTGGAACGACGAAAAGTTCTGCAAGGAGATTTTGGGCCTCGACGGTGCGGCCGGTGCCATCGACCAGACCAGAATGAATGTCGATGGCGGCGCGATCAGCCTTGGCCATCCGGTCGGCTGCAGCGGCAACCGCATCGTGCTGCATCTCGTCAACGCCATGAAGCGGTTGGGCACACGGCGCGGCATCGCCACCGAATGTATCGGCGGCGGGCAGGGCGGCGCGATGCTGATAGAGACGGTGTGATCATGGAATCAGAGATCATGGGCGTTCTCGGCGATCGCGTGCTCGAACTCGGGCCGAAGCCCGACGCGGGCGGACCGTACAGGAATTTCAAGCTGACCCGCGACTCCGACGGGATCGCCTGGCTGCTGTTCGACCGCGAAGGCGCCAGCGCCAATACGCTGTCGGCGGATCTGATCGAAGAACTCGGCAAGGTGCTCGGCGAACTCGAAAGCGCACGGCCCGCGGGCCTCGTGATCCGTTCCGCAAAGGAATCCGGCTTCATCGCCGGCGCTGATGTCAACGCGTTTCGTGGTGCGAGCGATGTGCTGTCCGTCGAGACCGAAATCGGCCGGGCACATGCTGTCATCGACCGGCTCGAAGCGCTGCGGATCCCCACGGTCGCCGTGATCCACGGCTTCTGTCTCGGCGGTGGCCTTGAGGTTGCGCTGGCCTGCCAGATGCGGATCGCGATCGATGATGCGCGCTTCGGCTTTCCCGAGGTGATGCTCGGTCTGCATCCCGGTCTCGGCGGCACCGTGCGCTTCACGCAACTGGTCAATCCGATGCAGTCGATGCCGTTGATGCTGACCGGAAAGACCATCGACGCGCGCAAGGCCAAATCGCTGGGTCTGGTCGACGCGGTGACGCAGGAGCGGCACGTCCGCAGCGCGGTGAAGGATGCCGTGTTCGGGCGGCTGAAGCGCGCCGCACCTGGCCTGCTCACCTCGGTCCTGAACTGGGAGCCGGTGCGCAAACTCCTCGCCTCGCGGATGCGCGGCGAGGCGGCCAAGGCGGCGCCGCAGGAACATTATCCCGCGCCCTATGCGCTGATCGATCTCTGGGAAAGTTATGGCGGTGACAGGTACGGCATGCTGCGGGCCGAACAGGCGTCGTTCGCCAAATTGATGGTGACGCCAACGGCGCAGAACCTGATCCGGGTGTTCTTCCTGCGCGAGCAGATGAAGAAGCTCGCCGGCAGCGGCAACAAGATCAACCACGTTCATGTCATCGGCGCGGGCGCGATGGGCGGCGATATCGCGGCCTGGTGTGCAGGTCAGGATATGCGGGTGACGCTGGCCGACATGAAGCCCGAGCCGATCGCCGGCGCGATCAAGCGCGCGTCTGACTTGTTCGGCAAGATCCTGCGCAAGCGCACCAGCGTGCGCGATGCGCTGGACAGGTTGATACCCGACATGGGCGGCGAGGGTGTCCGCAGCGCCGATCTCATCATCGAGGCGGTGCCGGAAAAGCTCGCTCTGAAGCAGAAGGTCTATGCCGGGCTCGAGCCCATCATGAAACCCGGCGCCATCCTTGCCACCAACACGTCGAGCATTCCGCTGCAGGATCTGCGCACCAGTCTGCAAAAGCCCGAGCGGCTGCTCGGCCTGCACTTCTTCAACCCGGTGTCGCGGCTGCAACTGGTCGAAGTGGTCAGCCACGACGGCACGGATGCGCAACTGTTGAAGGAGGCGCTGGCCTTCGTCGGCGCCATCGACCGCCTGCCGCTGCCGGTCAAGTCTTCGCCGGGCTTCCTCGTCAACCGTGCGCTGACGCCTTACATGCTGGAAGCGATGGTGATGCTCGACGAAAAGATCGACAAATCGGTCATCGACGCTGCGGCGAAAAAATTCGGCATGCCGATGGGCCCGATCGAACTCGCCGACCAGGTCGGCCTCGATATCTGCCTCGATGTCGGCGACATGCTGCGCTCGAAATTCGGCGACGCCCTGCCGCCCACACCCGCGTGGCTGCGCGAAAAAGTCGCCAAGGGCGAACTCGGGCGCAAGACCGGCAAGGGATTTTACGTCTGGAAGGACGGCAAGGCGGACACCTCGTCGGCCGCGCCTTCCACCTCGGAACCATCCGCCGAAATGATCGATCGCCTGATGCTGCCGATGTCGAATGTCTGCGTCGCGTGCCTGCACGAAGGCATCGTCGACAATGCCGATGTGGTCGACGGCGCCGTCATCTTCGGCACCGGATATGCGCCGTTCCGTGGCGGCCCGCTGAATTATGCCCGTACCCGCGGCGTGGACAATGTGGTCGCGACCCTGCGCGCGCTCACCGAAAAATTCGGCGGCAGATTCACGCCCGATGCCGGCTGGGAGAATTTCAAGTGAACGAGACGCATGCTCCCCTGAGCACCGAAACCGAGCCGCGCGGCGATCTTTGCATCCGTACCTTGGCGATGCCCGCGGATACCAACGCCAATGGCGACATCTTTGGCGGCTGGCTGCTCAGCCAGATGGATATCGGCGGCGGCGTGTTCGCTTCCAAGATCGCGAATTCGCGCACCGTCACGGTCGCGATCGATGCGATGAATTTTCGCAAGGCCGTCTATGTCGGCGACCTCGTCTCGGTGCACGCCAATCTGGTCCGGATCGGCCGGACCTCGATCACGGTCCATCTCGAGGCCTGGTCGCTGCGCCGCGAAGACAGGCTGTCGATCCTGGTGACCGACGGCAATTTTACCTACGTCTCGATCGACGAGCAGGGCCACCCTCAAGCCATCAAGCGTGAGGGGGCTCCAATCTCGACTTGAGTCTTATGGGCAGGGACGCTCGTAACCGTCACGGCCGATGAACGTGCCGCGGCGCGGATCATAGCTCCGCGAGCGCATGCAGCGCGGCGTGTCGTCGTAAACCCGGGCCGGCGGCGGCGCGACGTATTGCGCTTCCATGCCGCAATAACGCGGCGAAACGGCCACCCAGCCGCCGGGTTGCTCCACATAGCAGCCGTTGTTGTAATAGCGGTAACCGCCCGGGCGGGGCTCGCCCTGGGATGCAATCGCAGCTCCTGTGCCGGCGCCGATGATGGCGCCCGCCGCCGCGCCGCCGCGTCCACCGAGGGCGCCGCCGACGACACCGCCAAGCACGCCACCGACGATCGCGCCGCCGATCGCATCCTGCGCGGCGGCCTGCTGGACCGGTGCGCAAATCGCGAGGGCCAGAAGCGTCGTAACCGCCAATTTCGATACCATGTCCGTTCTCCGGCCTGTTTGTCGCAAATCACTGGATTCGCGGGGAACACTGGCGGCGACTTTGCCGCAGGTCAAGCCCGCGGAGGGGCCGCTTGTCCCACGAATCCGTATTGAACCGGCCTTGCCGGGCGCTGATTCGCCAGACAATCGTCGATGACGTTTCCGTGCAGGCGCGGCTTTCCGGGCTGAGGAACATTTCGGCAGACGCTCCGTTATTTGCGCGGAATGCCATCGAGGCTGGATAATATGTCGGATACCTACATTATCGAAGTCGGTTCGCAGACCGCCGGGATCGTCGTGCGTGGCCCCGGCGGCTATCGTTTCTTTGCGGCCTCTCATCGTTTCGACCAGCTGGAAGGCCAGCTGTTCCGCAACGCGCGCGAAGCCGAGCGCGCGGCGAGACGTCTTGCCACCGGCGTTCTGACGCTGGCCGCGTGAAGCGGCCGTCCCTGCGATATTCAGAAGCGCCGAAAGGCCGGCGGCGTAGATTCGGCATTTCCGGTCCGTATTAATACCGGCCAGGTTCACCGCCTGATGGACAGCGCAGCGCGTTGGAACTGCGCTGATTTCCGACGATTTTAAGCTCACCCTTTACCAAGGTTTTTTACGCGCAATTTCCTTCCCCCCGCTAGCCTTGCCGACCAATCGGTATGGCGCCCTGATGAACATTCGCAGGTATTTTCGACGGTGGTTTTACATCGGCAGCGCCGCCACACCGGCGGGCGGTGCGTTGCTCATCGAGCAGTTCCGCATTCTGACGAGCCAAATTCCCGTCCTCTACGGCGTGCTGATTGTCGAGAGCGTCAGCGTCTCCTACGTCTTGCCGGCCTCGCTGCCGCTCTGGTTCCGCTTCGGTGTGCCGGGGGCGCTGCTGCTGATCAGCGTGATCAGGATGATCTACTGGATCAAGCTCCGGAAGGTGGTGCCGACAGCTGAACAGGCGCTGAAGCATCTGTTCAAGACCCGCATCCTGGCGTCCGCGCTCAACGCCGTCTTCGCGGTCTGGACCCTGGTGCTGTTCGACAGCGTCGAGGCGGACTCGCGCGCGCCGTTGGCGCTGCTGGTTTTCCTGGGTTCGGTCGGAAGCGCATACTGCCTCGGAAGTTTCCCGAGTGCCGCCCGGCTCACGCTGCTGATTTCGGCGGTTCCGATCTCGCTGCGGTTGCTGATCTCGGGCGAAGCACTGCACGTCTGCATCGGCATCAATCTTTGCATGCTGGTGGTGCTGTTGATCCGGATGATCAACACCAACTACTCCGATCTGGTGAATCTCGTCGCTTCGCGCGCGGACCTCGCCGTCGAAGGCGAGCGGGCGCGAAGCGCCGAGGTGGCTGCCCTTACGGAACAAGCCAATGCGCGCGAGATCGCCGACCGTTTCGATTCGGCGCTCAACAACATGTCGCAGGGACTTTGCTTCTTCGACGGTGCGCAGCGGCTCATTGTGTGCAACCGCCGCTACGTCGACATGTACGATTTGCCGCCGGACAGCGTCAAACCTGGTATCTCGCTCAGAGAGATCGTCCAGCTGCGTTACGAGGCGGGAAGCCATCCCGCGATGACCGTGGACGAATATCTCGCCTGGCGCGATCAGCTTGCCGTCAGCGCGGAGCAGCACGACTCGGTTGTTGAACTGGCCAATGGCCGCGTTGTCCGGATTTACCACCGGCCGATGCCGGATCGCGGCTGGGTGGCCACGCACGAAGACATCACCGATCTGAGGCGTCGCGAAGCCTCGTTCCGCCTGTTGTTCGAGGAGAATCCGCTCCCGATGTGGGTGGCCGACGTCAATACGCTCGAGCTTCTGGCCGTCAATGCCGCGACCTGCCGGCACTACGGCTACTCTCGCGAGCAGATGCTGTCGATGAACGTGGAGAATCTGCGTATTCCGGAGGACATCAGGAAGGTTCGCGACGAATTCCGGCAGCATCAGGGCATGCAGACGGCGCACGATACCCGCCGACACGTCACGGCCGATGGAAGAATAATCGAGGTGGCGATCGAGGCGCGCCCGCTGCGCTACAACGGCCGCGATGCCTGCGTTGCGGTGGCGTTCGACATGACCGATCGCAAGCGCGCGGAACAGCGGATCCTGCATCTGGCCTGGCATGACGCGCTGACGGATCTGCCGAACCGCGCCGCGCTGGATGGTCATTTTTCGAAGGTGCTCGACGCGGCCCGGGAACGCAGCGGAAGCTTCGCGGTCCTTTGCATCGATTTCGACCGCTTCAAGCAGATCAACGATCTGTTTGGGCATTCGATGGGCGACGCGGCGTTGCGCGAAGCTTCGCGGCGTCTGCAGACGGCGTCACAGGGTGCCTTCCTGGCGCGGATCGGCGGCGACGAATTCATCGCGATCACCGAACAGGACCCGCTGCCATCGAGTGCGGAGCTGCTCGCCGACCGGCTGCGCGGCGCGCTGGACCAGGATATCGAAATCGACGGCCATTCCTTCGAGCTTGATCTCAGCATCGGGATCGCGGTCTATCCTCGCGACGGCCATGACGCGCGGTCGTTGTTCGCCAACGCCGATGCGGCGCTGTATCGTGCCAAGCACGAAGGCCGCGGGGCGATACGGTTCTTCACCGCCACGATGGATCAGCAGTTGCGCGACCGCCGGGCGCTGGAACACGATCTGAAATCGGCCGTCGCAAACGGCGAGCTCTATCTGGAATATCAGCCGCAGCGGCATGCCGGGGGCGAGATCATCGGATTTGAGGCGCTGGTGCGCTGGATGCATCCGCAACGCGGCATCGTTCCGCCCGCGGAGTTCATCCCGATCGCCGAGGAAACCGATCTGATCGTCGAGATCGGGGAGTGGGTCTTGCGGGAGGCATGCCGCGAAGCCGCGTGCTGGAAGGCGCCGCTGCAGGTCGCCGTCAACGTCTCGGCGATTCAATTCCGCCGCGGCAATCTGCAGCAATTGGTAGGCGATGTTCTGCGCGAAACCGGCATCTCGCCGGCGCGTCTCGAACTCGAAATTACCGAGGGCGTGCTGATCGAGAACGTTGCACGTGCGACGCTGATGCTGAAAGGCCTCAAGAGGCTGGGCGTCAGCATTGCATTGGACGATTTCGGAACCGGATATTCCTCGCTGTCCTATCTGCAAAGCTTCCCGCTCGACCGGATCAAGATCGATCGGTCCTTTATCGCCAGTCTTGGCCGCACCGATCGATCGCTGGCGATCGTTCGCGCCGTCATTGGTCTCGCGCACGGGCTCGGACTTCCGGTGCTGGCGGAAGGTGTCGAGACCAATGATCAGCTCAGGACGCTGATATCAGAGGGATGCGATGAAATGCAGGGCTATCTGATCGGCCGTCCGCGCCGGATCGAAGTTTATGCCAATCTGCTGGGCCGCAGCGATGCAGCCGGCCACATGCGCACCGCGACATAACTCAAAGGCGTCTCGCGGACCGCGCGAGCGCCGGAGCCGCGTTCAGCTCTGACCGATCAGCCGCTTGCAAAATGCAGCGCTATCGCTGATCGCATCGCGGCCTTTCCAGACCAGGCCGGACAACATTCCATTGCCGTGCGCACCGCGCAGTTGCAGGATGTGGCCGACTTCATCGGGAAACCGGCTCACTTCGGTCTCCACATCGGCCACGATCGCGCTCCTGATGTCGCGCAGCCGCGCGCCCCATTCGGAGGCAGCGAGTTCGCGGATGGCGGCCTGCACCGCTGCTTCTGTCTTGTCGATGTCGGCCAGGATGTCGCGCGCGTCGACGACACGGTTTTTCTTCAGGGCAACGCGCAAGGCGATGCGTTTGTCGTCGATCTGGTCCAGCACCATCGAGACGGATATCGCATAGGGCGTGGCAGCAACATCAACGGCGCGCCGGCTGCGCGCGGGTTTGGTGGCAAGACGGAGCAACTCGCGGGGCGTCTTGAGACGTCCAGCAACCAGCGCCAGCGCAAAGGGTACCGCGCCGGGATCCTTTTTCCGGAATGCATCCAGCAGCGCCGTGACCTTGTCGACCTGCGCGTCGTTGAATTTCAGGATCTTTTCCGGCAAGGCTTTGCTGAACCCTGCCAGCGCCTCGCGTGCGCGCAGCGCGCCCATGATCTTGACGAGGTCGCTATAGACCGACGGCGAAGCCGTGTAGGCCGCAAGCTTCTTGCGTGCCCGCTCCGCGCCATCCGCCGAAGCCAGATTTCCCTCCAGCGATTTTGCGACCTTGGTCTGGAAGATCGATGCCGCCTGTTGCGCGTCGCGCGGCCGGTTGGAAGCGATAAACCCCTTCATCTGGCCTTCGTAGTCGCGGGCCATGATCGGCAAGAGATCGCGGTTGATCCATTCCCAGATCGGAACAAGTGAAGTCCGCGCAATCCGGCCCGTATTGGCATGCTCCGGCGCACCCGCGACGACCAGCGGCTCCAGCGGCGCGAAGAAATATTTCGACGGCGTTGGGGTCTCGTTCGGTCCGTCCGGGCGCAGTTCGGCCCGCAGCCTGGCCTGCAAGTCCGCGGTGCCCGGCATGTCGACGCCGCACGCCTCCAGCCGCTCCAGCTCGGTGAGCAGGCAGCTGCGCGTCAGCGGGCTCAACCGCTGGAGGAATTCCCAGATTCGATCGACCCGCATTGCAGCGATTTTCCGATATCTGGCCCGTTTCCCGGGCCTAGCGACGGCAATGCAATCACAAAACCGTTAAGAACGGCAAAATCGCACCGGTAAAATGCGGCTGGCGCAATGCCAATGGGCTTATCATGCCTCTCGAACGCCGCCTTTTTAACAGATGGTTAACCATGATGTCAGGCGCATCCGGTTTCGGCCGCGTTGACCGGAACCACAAACCACCGCACCATAAGAAACTTCTTCCTTGAGGCGCCACCCGTGGCCGGACTGTCCAACCGCCAGACTGAAATTCTCAACATCGCCCGCGCCTTCGGCCGGGTGATGGTGGAGGATCTCGCCAAGCGTTTCGAGGTTTCGGCGCAGACCATCCGCAAGGACCTCAACGATCTCTGCGACCAGCGCTCGCTGACGCGGATCCATGGCGGCGCCATCATCGCCTCCGGCGTCGAGAACCTCGCCTATGAAGCGCGGCGCTTCGTCGCCGCCGAGGAGAAGCGGGCGATCGGCATTGCCGCCGCCTCGCGAATTCCGAACGGCTGCTCGCTGTTCATCAATATCGGCACCACGACGGAAGAGGTCGCCAGCGCGCTGACCTCGCATGAGGACCTGCTCGTCATCACCAACAACCTCAACGTCGCGATGCTGCTGTATCGCCATCCGCGCATCGAGGTGATCGTGGCGGGCGGGGCGGTGCGCCGCGCCGATGGCGCGGTGATCGGTTCGACCGCGATCAGCCTGATCGGCCAGTTCAAGGTCGACTACGCCATCATCGGCGCCTCCGCGATCGACGAAGAGGGCGCGCTCCTGGATTTCGACTACCGCGAAGTGCAGGCCGCGCAGGCGATCATCGCGAACGCGCGCAGCGTGATGCTGGTCGCCGACTCGACCAAGCTCAGGCGCAGCGCGCCGGTGCGCATCGCCCATCTCAGCCAGATCCAGACCTTCGTGACCGACGCCGCGCTTCCCGCCGGTCTCGCCAACATCTGCCACACCCGCGGCATCGAGGTGGTCGAGGCGATGGACAAGCCGGCCCCCGATATCGACGAACCGGTGGCGGAGACGGCTTCGACTGTCACGCGTCTGCGCTAGACGCAAAAAACCCTTCACTTCGTTCCAGCATGAAATGGCCCCGGCATCGTCCGGGGCCTTTTCATGAGAATTCTGACCTGGAATAGAAAATCTAATCCAGCAGTGCAGAAAAAATGGTTTGTGCTGGACGAACCTGCCGGTGCACGAGGTGTCCTCTCAGGAAAAAGGAGAACCGAATGCAAATCCGACGCATCAATTCCGAAGCGGCACTTGTGCCGACGACGGGCTATAGCCAGGCGCTTGAGGTCGCAGGCCATACAAGGATGCTTTTTGTCAGCGGCCAGATTCCAGTCGGGGCCGACGGTGCCGTGCCCGAGGGCTTTGAAGCGCAGTGCAGGCTCGCCTGGAGCAACGTCGAAGCGCAGATCAAGGCCGCCGGCATGACGCTCGACAATCTGGTCATGCACCGGACCTATCTCGCGGATCGGCGCTACACCATGCTCAATCGCGCGGTGCGAAGCGAGGTGCTTGGCGGCCGGGAAACCGCGCTGACCGTCGTCATCGCCGGAATCTTCGACGAGGCCTGGCTGCTTGAGATCGAGGCCGTCGCCGCGGGTTAGGCGATCATCGCGAAGGTGCGTGGCGTCCAATTTTCGGCGCCGCGCGCCGATGCGCATCGATCGCGTTACGCTTTGCCTCAAATCCGATGACCGTTCGCGATCTGGATGATGCGGTCAGCCAATTGGAACTGGTTCGTTATCTCGTATTTCTCCGATGGCGGGGTCCAAACTTCTCCATTCCAGCATTGATGAAGTAGCTTGGCGACAACGAGCTTGTTCAACGGACGCTCCGAAAAGTGCGCAGCCTGAATTGATTCAGGGATCGTCTGCCACGCAAGCGTTGCTTCTGCATCAAGCTTCGCTTGTTCGGTCTCGGCGAAAGAAACAAAGTTCTCATCCCACACATAGGCCGCACGCATCGCGGGACCGATGAGCTCTGACCAACGAAATTCATTGCCGATTCTTTCAGCGTATCCTGATCGCGCCAGCACGGACATGGATGCCAGGAGGTATGCCGGCGGCGAGAACGGCGCATGCCGATCGGAGAGATAATCGTAGTGGCAAAACACCTGCAGGAAGGCGACCAGCAGGTCGAACAGCCGGCCGTCACCTTGAGGAACGCTGCTTGACAGGAGTTTCGGCATGTCGTTCGCGTCAATGGTCAAGGCGTGAAGGCAATACCAGGTCTCGCCGGGCATATCGGCGCGAGGGACCGGCTCCAGCAGGCCGAACTTCGTCAGCACCTCTGTCGTCGCCTCGAAGGCTGACATTGAATCGTGGTAGAATGCAGCGCCTTTGGCGCCGGGCTGCTGAGGTCCGTGAGGTTGAGCGGTCACTCGCCGCGCGAGGGCCGCGGCCAATTCTCCGCTAAGCCGCCCGTCTGAACTGCCGAATTTCGTAACGTCCGCCATCGACATCAAATCATGTCAGGCAGTCGCTCACGAACTCTTAGCGGGCGCATGGCGTTTTCAAGCGAAGTGGATCCCGGTTCGCGCGAAGAAAACGCATCCAAGCAAAAGCGGTGGCCCGGTGATGTACCCCCAACTCCATACATCCCGACCGATGCAAATTCCCACTTCCGGTTCCGCTTTCACTTCCCGTTTTCATCTTGCTTTCGTTTTTCTTTGTGATTAACTCCGATCCGAAAGTTAAATCGCCGAAGTGAAGAGGCGATCGCCGGGGAAGCGTCTGTTGGATCGGATTTTCGACCTCGCCATCATCGGAGGCGGCATCAACGGCTGCGGCATCGCGCGCGACGCGGTGGGCCGGGGAAATTCCGTTTTCCTTTGTGAAATGAATGATTTGGCGAGCGGGACGTCGTCCTGGTCGACCAAGCTGGTGCACGGCGGCCTGCGCTATCTCGAATATTACGAGTTTCGTTTGGTCCGCGAGGCGCTGATCGAACGCGAAATCCTCTGGCAGATCGCACCCCACATCATCCGCCCGCTGCGTTTCGTTTTGCCGCACCATTCGGGGTTGCGGCCGGCATGGCTGCTGAGGCTAGGGTTGTTCCTGTACGACCACATCGGCGGCCGTCATCTGCTGCCGCCGACACGTTCGGTCGATCTCGCGCATGACGAGGTCGGAAAACCCTTGATCGCCAACCGCTACACCAAAGGTTTTGAATACTCCGACTGCTTTGTCGATGACGCGCGCCTGGTCGTGCTCACGGCGCGGGACGCGGCAGATCGCGGCGCCGAGATCCACACGCGCACGCGGGCGGTCGAGATCAGGCAGGTCGACGGCATCTGGCAGCTCACCGTCGAGGATACGCAAAGCGGCACGCGCACCACGATCCAGGCGCGCGCGCTGGTCAATGCCGGCGGCCCCTGGGTCGAACAGGTGCTGTCGTCGGGATCGGGCGTCAACGCGCGCGCAAAGGTTCGCCTGGTGCAGGGCTCGCATATCGTGGTGCGCAAGCTCTACGACCACGACCGTGCCTACATTTTCCAGAACGCCGACGGCCGCATCATCTTCGTCATTCCCTATCAGGATGATTTCACGCTGATCGGCACCACCGATCGCGATTATGACGGCGACCCGGCCAAGGTGAAGGCCTCCACCGATGAGATCGCCTATCTCTGCGCCTCCGCCAGCGAATACCTCGCCAAACCGGTCAAGCCGGAGGACGTGGTCTGGACTTATTCGGGCGTGCGCCCGCTGTATGACGACGGCGCCAGCGAAGCAAAAGCTGCGACGCGAGATTATGTGTTCGAGCTCGATACGCCCGGCGGCGCGCCGCTGCTGTCGATCTATGGCGGCAAGATCACGACTTATCGGCGGCTGGCCGAAGAAGCGCTGGAACGGCTGGCGCCCTATTTGCGCAGTTCAAAGAAGGAAGGCTGGACCGGCAAGGCCGCGCTGCCCGGCGGCGACATGGATGTTTCCGCAATCGCGGCGCTGACGGCGGAACTGACGCGGGACTATCCGTTCCTCATTCCCGCACATGCGAAGCGGTTGGCGCATGCCTATGGCACCCGCGCCAGCAAGGTGCTTGGCAACGCGAAATCGGCGGCCGATCTCGGCCAGTCCTTTGGCGCGACCTTGACGGAGAGCGAAGTCAGGTACCTGATGTCGGCCGAATGGGCCTGCACCGCCGAAGACGTTGCGTGGCGCCGCTCCAAGCTCGGATTGCGGCTGTCCGCGGGCGAAATCGCCGTCCTCGATGAATGGATGGCCGCCCATCGCGCGTCCGGTGAACGACCCCTGCGTGAAGCGGGAGGACGGACATGAGCGTCACGCTCGAACACGTCACACGAACCGTCGACGGCATCGCGACCATCCGCGATGTGTCGCTGACGCTTGAGCGCGGCACGCTGAGCGTACTGCTCGGACCGACGCTTTCCGGCAAGACCTCGATCATGCGGCTGCTCGCCGGGCTCGACAAGCCGGGATCAGGCCGCGTGCTGGTTGACGGAAAGGACGTTACAGGATTCGACGTGCGCAAGCGTTCGGTCGCGATGGTCTATCAGCAGTTCATCAATTATCCCTCGCTGACGGTCTATGAGAATATCGCCTCGCCGTTGCGGGTGCAGGGCAAGCCGCGCGCGGAAATCGAGAAGCGCGTGCAGGAGGCGTCGCGCCTGCTCAAGCTCGAGCCGTATCTGCACCGCACGCCATTGCAACTGTCCGGCGGCCAGCAGCAGCGCACTGCGATTGCACGCGCGCTGGTCAAGGGCGCCGATCTGGTGCTGCTCGACGAGCCGCTCGCCAATCTCGATTACAAGCTGCGCGAGGAGTTGCGCACCGAACTGCCGCGCATCTTCGAGGCGTCGGGCGCGATCTTCGTCTATGCGACCACCGAGCCTTCCGAAGCCCTGCTGCTCGGCGGCCGAACCGTCTGCATGTGGGAAGGCCAGGTCCTGCAGGCCGGCGATACGGCAAAGGTCTACCGGCATCCCGATACGCTGCGCGTGGCGCAGGTGTTTTCCGATCCACCGCTCAATATTGTCGGCATCGAAAAGAAGAACGGCACGGTGCAATATGCCGGCGGTATCCAGGCGCCGGCCAGCGGGCTCTATGCCTCGCTTGCCGACGGGCCCTATCGCGTCGGCTTCCGCGCCCATCAGCTTGAAGTCGCCAATGGCATCGCCGGCCGCCACGCGTTTCAGGCCACCGTCACCGTGACCGAAATCACCGGTTCGGAAAGCTTCGTGCATCTCAACCGCGACGCGTCGAACTGGGTCGCGGTGCTGCAGGGCATCCATGAGTTCGAGCCGGGCCACGTGCTCGACGCCGTGCTCGACCCTGACAATCTGTTCGTGTTCGACGCGGCTGACCGTCTGGTCGCCGCGCCTAACCAGCCCATAGCGTTTTCAAGCGAAGTGCATAGCGGTTCGCGTGAAGAAAACGCGTCCAAAAACAAGCACGCGTGAGGGAGATGCCGCATGGCCCGCATTGACCTCGTCGATCTCGCGCATTCCTACGGCGGCAATGACGCCGCGCCCGAATCCTTTGCGCTGAAGCCGGTGACGATGACCTGGCGGCAGGGCGGCGCCTATGCGCTGCTCGGGCCGTCCGGCTGCGGCAAGACCACGCTGCTCAACCTGATTTCCGGGATCGTGACCCCGTCGCGCGGCCAGATACTGTTCGACGGCGCCGATATCACACCGCTGTCAACCCAGAAGCGCAATATCGCGCAGGTGTTCCAGTTTCCGGTGATCTACGACACCATGACGGTCGGGCAGAACCTCGCATTCCCCTTGAAGAACCGCGGCGTCCCGAAAGCCGAAATCGACGCGCGCGTGAAGCAGATCGCCAATTTGCTCGACCTCACGCCGCATCTCGACCGCAAGGCAACGCGGCTGACCGCGGACGCCAAGCAGAAGATCTCGCTCGGCCGCGGCCTGGTGCGATCAGACGTTGCCGCGATCCTGTTCGACGAGCCACTGACGGTGATTGATCCCGAATTGAAGTGGCAGTTGCGCTCCAAACTCAAGGCGCTGCATCGCGACCTCGATCTCACGATGATCTACGTCACCCATGACCAGACCGAGGCGCTGACCTTTGCTGACACTGTGGTCGTGATGCATGACGGCAGGGTGGTGCAGAGCGGCACGCCGGCCGAACTGTTCGACAAGCCCGCGCATACGTTCGTCGGTTACTTCATCGGCTCGCCCGGCATGAACATCGTGCCGGCCGAGGTGAAGGGCCGCGAGGCCCGGATCAGCGGCCATCCGATCGCGCTGAACCGCAGCTATGATTCGCTGCCGCCGGGCGCGAAGATCGAAGTCGGCGTGCGTCCGGAATTCGTCGACGTCGCCGCGCCCGCGCCGGGATTGCTGTCCGCCAATATCGAGCGCATCGACGATCTCGGCCGCGTCCGCTTCGCGCGCGTGCGGATCGGCGACGCCAAGTTCGCTGCGCGCGTGCCGCCGGGGTTTTCAGTCTCCGGCGAAACCGCCGGGCTGGTTTTCAATCCGTCGCATGTTCACGTCTATGCCGACAGCCGTCTGGTCGAGGGGACAGCCTGATGGACAAGACGATCAACCAAAAAGCCTGGTTCCTGGTGCTGCCGGTGTTTCTGGTGGTCGCGTTCTCCGCGATCCTGCCGCTGATGACGGTGGTGAACTATTCGATGCAGGACACCTTCGGCAACAACCAGTTCTTCTGGAACGGCGTCGGCTGGTTCAAGGAATTGCTCGACCCGTCGACCGATCTCGGTGGACGGTTCCTGGCGTCGCTCGGCCGCAACCTGCTGTTCTCGGCCATCATTCTCGCGATCGAGGTGCCGCTCGGGATCGTGGTCGCGCTGTCGATGCCGCGCGACGGCTGGAGCGTCGCCGCCTGCCTGGTGATCCTGGCGCTGCCGCTTTTGATTCCGTGGAACGTGGTCGGCACCATCTGGCAGATCTTCGGACGGCCCGACATCGGCCTGCTCGGCTACACGCTGAACAGCCTGGGCATCAACTACAACTACGTCTCCAACGAGTTCGACGCCTGGGCCACCGTCATCGTGATGGATGTCTGGCACTGGACCAGCCTGGTCGCGCTGTTGTGCTACGCCGGACTGAAGTCGATCCCCGACGCCTATTACCAGGCGGCGCAGATCGACGGCGCCTCGCGCTGGGCGGTGTTCACGGCGATCCAGTTGCCGAAGATGAATCGCGTGCTGCTGATCGCAGTGCTGCTTCGCTTCATGGACAGTTTCATGATCTACACCGAGCCGTTCGTGGTGACCGGCGGCGGTCCCGGCAACTCGACCACCTTCGTCTCGATCGAACTGGTCAAGATCGCGCTCGGCCAATTCGACCTCGGCAAGGCCGCCGCACTCTCGCTGGTCTACAACCTCATCATCCTGATCGTGTGCTGGGTGTTCTATACCGTGATGACAAACGCCGGGGCCGAGCGCCCGGTCAAACAGGGAGCTGAATGATGCATTCGATTCCCGGACGCCGCATCATCCTCGTCAGCTTCCTGATCTTCCTGCTGTTGCCGATCTACTGGCTCGTCAACATGAGCTTCAAGACCAATGCCGAAATCGTCTCCACCATGACGCTGTGGCCGCACCAGCCGACGCTGGAAAACTACAAGCGCATCTTCACCGACGAGAGCTGGTATTCCGGCTACATCAACTCGCTGACCTATGTCCTGATCAACACTGTGATCTCGATTGCCGTGGCGTTGCCGGCGGCCTACGGCTTTTCGCGCTACCGTTTTCTCGGCGACAAGCATCTGTTCTTCTGGCTGCTGTCGAACCGCATGGCGCCGGCGGCGGTCTATGCGCTGCCGTTCTTCAATCTCTATTCGGCGATCAATTTGTTCGATACGCCGTGGGCGGTGGCGCTGGCGCACTGCATCTTCAACGTCCCGCTCGCGGTCTGGATCCTCGAAGGCTTCGTCTCGGGCGTGCCACGCGAGATCGATGAGACGGCGTTCCTCGACGGTTATTCGTTCCCGCGCTTCTTCATCAAGATCCTGGTGCCCTTGATCGCAAGCGGCATCGGCGTCGCGGCGTTCTTCTGCTTCATGTTCTCCTGGGTCGAACTGCTGTTGGCGCGCACGCTGACGTCGGTGAACGCAAAACCGATCTCGGCGATCATGACCCGAACGGTCTCGGCCGCCGGCATGGATTGGGGCCTGTTGGCGGCGGCCGGTGTGCTCACCATCATCCCCGGTGCGCTGGTGATCTGGTTCGTCCGCAACTACATCGCGCGCGGTTTTGCGCTCGGCCGAGTGTAGGGGGCATTCATGGAACACATTGCATGGATGGCCTGGACGCTTCCGACCGCGATCTTCTTCGTGATGCTGTCGCTGACGCTGGGTGTCATGACCTGGCTTGCGGCGGCGTATCCCGAGGCCGAGCGCGTCGGCGTGTTGCAGATTCCGACCACGCGCGGCGACCGGTTGTTCATCTCGCTGGTGCTCGCTGCCGTCATCCACCTGTTGTGGATCGCCTTTGTCGGCATCGATGCAATCGCGACGCTGCCGATCGGAGAGGGCGTTGAAATATCGAGCCTGTGGCTCGCTACCGTGATTTCGCTTGTTTCGGCCGTGGTGGTTTTCCGCACCGTCTGATGAAGCGAAAAAAGACAGATCCGGGATCAACCCGGGCCTGAAAATTGTTTGTCGCTGCAACCGGAGGACTCAACATGCGACGTTTTAGAGGAAAGAACGGGCCATTGACCAAGGAGAGCTTTCTGACGATGACCAGCGCGGCCGCGCTGATCGCAGCTTCCGTGACGATCGCCGCACCTGCTCGCGCGGACGATGCGGTCAATCAGCGCTGGATCGACAGCGAATTCCAGCCCTCGACGCTGTCGAAGGCCGACCAGCTGAAGGAATTGCAGTGGTTTGAAAAGGCCGCCCAGCCCTTCAAGGGGATGGAAATCAACGTGGTGTCGGAAACCATCACCACGCATGAATATGAATCCAAGACCCTGGCGAAGGCCTTCACCGAGATCACCGGCATCAAGCTCAAGCACGATTTGATCCAGGAAGGCGACGTGGTCGAAAAGCTGCAGACCCAGATGCAGTCCGGCAAGAACGTCTATGACGGCTGGATCAACGACTCGGACCTGATCGGCACCCACTTCCGCTACAATCAGACGGTCGTGCTGTCGGATTACATGACCGGCGAGGGCAAGGACGTCACCAACCCCGGGCTCGACGTCAACGACTTCATCGGAAAATCCTTCACCACGGGGCCGGACGGCAAGCTCTATCAGCTGCCCGTCCAGCAGTTCGCGAACCTCTATTGGTTCCGCTACGACTGGTTCTCCAATCCGGACTACAAGGCCAAGTTCAAGGCCAAATATGGCTACGATCTCGGCGTTCCCGTGAACTGGTCGGCCTATGAAGACATCGCCGAGTTCTTCACCAACGACATCAAGGAGATCAACGGCGCCAAGGTCTATGGTCACATGGACTACGGCAAGAAGGATCCCTCGCTCGGCTGGCGGTTCACCGATGCCTGGCTGTCGATGGCCGGCAACGGCGACAAGGGCATCCCGAACGGCAAGCCGGTCGACGAATGGGGCATCCGCATGGAAGGCTGCCGTCCGGTGGGTTCATCCGTCGAGCGCGGCGGTGACACCAACGGTCCGGCGGCGGTCTATTCGATCGCCAAATATCTCGACTGGATGAAGAAGTATGCCCCGCCGCAGGCGCAAGGCATGACCTTCGGCGAAGCTGGACCGGTACCGGCGCAAGGTAACATCGCCCAGCAGATCTTCTGGTACACCGCCTTCACCGCCGACATGGTGAAGCCCGGTATTGCCGTCGTGAACGCCGACGGTTCGCCGAAGTGGCGTATGGCGCCGTCGCCGCACGGCTCGTACTGGAAGGAAGGCATGAAGCTCGGCTACCAGGACGCCGGCTCGGCGACGCTCCTGAAGTCGACCCCGGCGGACCGCCGCAAGGCGGCCTGGCTCTATCTGCAGTTCATCACCTCCAAGACGGTGAGCTTGAAGAAGAGCCATGTCGGTCTCACGTTCATTCGTGAATCCGACATCTGGGACAAGTCGTTCACCGAGCGTGCGCCGAAGCTCGGCGGCCTGATCGAGTTCTACCGCTCGCCCGCGCGCGTGCAGTGGACCCCGACCGGCAACAACGTGCCTGACTATCCGAAGCTCGCGCAATTGTGGTGGCAGAACATCGGCGATGCGTCGTCCGGTGCGAAGACGCCGCAGGCCGCGATGGACGCCCTGGCGGCAGCCCAGGACTCCGTGCTCGAGCGTCTGGAGAAATCCAACGTGCAGGGCGCCTGCGGACCGAAGCTGAACAAGAAGGAGACCGCCGAGTTCTGGTTCGCCAAGTCGGAGAAGGACGGCAACGTCGCTCCGCAGCGCAAGCTGGCGAACGAGAAGCCGAAGGGCGAAACCGTCGACTACGACACGCTGGTGAAGTCGTGGCCGGCAACGCCGCCGAAGCGGGCGGAAGCGAAGTAAACTTCGCCATTGTGAGTGATGCAAAAACTAAAGGCCGGGAGCGATCCCGGCCTTTTTTCTTTCTTACCTCGCCCCGCTTGCGGGGAGAGGTCGGATCGCTCTTGCGATCCGGGTGAGGGGGTACAGGTCCAGCAACTACCGCCGACTTCGCGGAGAGAGCCCCTCACCCCAACCCTCTCCCCGCAAGAGCGGGGCGAGGGAGCGCACCGAATTTCTACTCCGCCGCCTGCTTCGCGCCGAGCGTCGGATAGTCCGTATATCCCTTGGCGCCGCCGCCATAGAACGTCGCCTTGTCGAACGCGTTGAGCGGTGCACCCTTCTTCAGCCGCTCGACCAGGTCGGGGTTGGAGATGAACGGTTTTCCAAATGCGATCAGGTCGGCCGCGTTGGCATCGAGTTGCTTTGTGGCCAGATCGAAATCGTAGCCGTTGTTGGCGACATAGGCCTGCTTGAAGCGCTTGCGCAACGAACCGTAGTCGAACGGCGCGTGATCGCGCGGGCCGCCGGTCGCGCCCTCGACGACGTGGATGTAGGTCAGCTTCAGCGCGTTGAGCCCATCCACGATGTGATCGAACAGCGGCTGCGGATTTGAATCTGACACATCATTGGCCGGCGTCACCGGCGAAATGCGGATGCCGGTGCGTTCCGGGCCGGCGACCGCGGCTACCGCCTGCGATACTTCCAGCATCAATTTGGCGCGGTTCTCGATTGCACCACCATAGGCATCGGTACGCTTGTTGGTGCCGTCCTTGGCGAACTGGTCGAGCAGATAGCCGTTGGCGCCGTGGATTTCGATGCCGTCGAAACCGGCGGCGAGCGCATTCTCGGTGCCGCGCTTGAAGTCTTCGATGATCCCCGGAATTTCCGACAGCTCGAGCTCGCGCGGCTCGGAGATGTCGGTGAAGGTGCCGTTGACGAAAGTCTTGCCCTTGGCGCGGATCGCGGATGGAGCCACCGGCTTGCCGCCGCCCGGCTGCAATGAATCGTGCGAGATGCGGCCGACATGCCAGATCTGGATGAAGATGCGCCCGCCCTGTTCATGCACGCGGTCAGTGACCTTGCGCCAGCCCGCGACCTGCTCCTTCGAATAGATGCCGGGTGTGTCCTGATAACCCTGGCCCTGCTGCGAGATCTGGCTGGCCTCGGTGATCAGCAATCCTGCGGAAGCGCGCTGGCCGTAATAGTCGATGGCAAGCTCGCTCGGCACAAAGCTGCCAGGCACCGCGCGGTTGCGGGTCAGGGGCGCCATGACAAGGCGGTTCGGCAGCGTGATTCCGCCAAGCTTGTAGGGCTCAAAAAGTTTGGTCTGGCTCATGAAGGGATTTCCGAAAGGTGGATGATGGGGAACAGTTGGGCATTACGGCGGATTGCGCAATGCCCAAAGGTACTCGGAAGCCATTCGGCCGGTGCAGGCTAGGCCCGCACAATCCCGGCCATATGACCGGCGTCGAGGAACAGGGTGTGGGCGTTGACGTAGGATGATTCATTCGAAATCAGGAACAGCGCAGCATAGGCCACCTCCCAGCCGGTGCCCTGGCGGCCGAACGGCACCGTCAGCGCGCGGTCGGCACGCCTGCGGCTGGCGTCGCGGCCCATCGGGGAATCGATGAAGCCCGGCGCGATCACATTGCAGCGAATGCCCTTTTCCTCGCCGGCCCGCGCGATGGCGCGGCCGAGCGCGATCTGGGCGGCCTTGGAGGATTCATAGGCCGGGTTGCGGCCATTGGCGCGCTGGCTCGCCATCGACGAGGTCAGCGTGATCGCGCCGCCCGGCGCCATCACTTCGAGCGCGGCTTGCGCGAACAGCATGTGGCTGCGCACGTTGACGGCATAATCCTTGTCCCAGGCTTCCGCCGTCATTTTGGGCAGCGACAGCCCGCAGGAAATGCCGACATTCAGCGCGAGCCCGTCGAGCCCGCCGAGTTGCTTCGTACAGCGCGCGATCGCCGGCCCAATCGCTGATGCGTCGGAGACGTCGACGACGTCGGTAAAGGCCTTGCCACCTTCGCTGGTGATTTGCTTGACCGTGTCGTCGGCGGCCTCCTTGTTGATGTCGATGCAGGCGACATGCGCGCCCTCGCGCGCGAACAATACCGACATCGCGCGGCCATTGCCGATCGGCGGCTCCTCGTCGACGATGTTGCGCTGGCCGGCCCCGACCACGATGATGCGGCGGCCTTCCAGCCGGCCGCGACCTTTCGCGAGCCCGAGCGTTTCGGCGTGAAGCGAAGCGGCGGGATCGAGTTGCTTTGGTGCTTGCGTGGTGGTGGACATGAGCGGTCTCCCTTCAGTATTTTGTTCTTGCTGAAGGGAGCACTAGCACGGCGTAGCCTGTGACGCTAAGGCGTCCGGTCTTGCAAGGCGAAACAGATCACTTCGCGCCCATGTAATCGCGCTTGCCGACCTCGACGCCATTATGGCGCAGGATGCCGTGGGCAATGGCGGCATGGAAGTAGAATTGGGGCAGCGAGAAGTTCGAGATGAATTGCTGGCCCTTCAGCGTCATGGTCTTGTCCGGCCCCATCGGAAAGGTGACGTCTTTGGTGTCGGCGCCCTCGAACTGCTCGGGCTTGAACGACTTGACGTAGTCAACGGTCTTGGCGAGCCGCTGGCGCAATTCCTCAAAGGTCTTTTCGGTATCGGGTGTCGACGGCACTTCGCTGTGGGTGACGCGGGCGCAGCCCCTGACCGCAAAATCGGTGGCAAGCTGAATCTGCTTCGAGAGCGGCAGCATGTCCGGATAGAGGCGCGAACCTAACAGCACCTCGGGCTGGATCTTCTTCGCCTCGCAATGCGCTTCTGCTTTGGTGAGCAAGCCGGAGAGGCTACCTAGAATTTGCAGATAGGCCGGAACGGTGGCGTCGTAGAAAGACATATGATGCTCTTTTCGTTGTGTGGAATTTTATGGCATGCAGAGACTGCGCTGCTGCAAGTGGGGCGGGGGAGAGGGAATTGCAACGCTCGGAAGGCGTGAAGTGTAGTCAAATATTTCCGGCGCTTGCTTACCTCGCCCCGCTTGCGGGGAGAGGTCGGATCGCTCTTGCGATCCGGGTGAGGGGGTACAGGTCTATCCGCAACGTCGAACTCGCGGTGAAAGCCCCTCACCCGACCCTCTAAGAGCGAGCTTCGCTCGTCTCGACCCCGCAAGAGCGGGGCGATGGAGCACAGAGAGCGGAGCTTGCCTCACCTTGCCTGCGGCATCACAGCCGCCGCCGGCTCGGCGCGCGGCCCGCGCATGCGCGCCAGCAATTCGGCCGTAGGCCAGGAATCCGCCGGCAGGCCGTATTTGATCTGCATCGTCTTCACGGCGGTGCGGCTGAGCTGTCCCATGATGCCGTCGACCTTGCCGACGTTGAAACCGGCGCGCACCAAAAGTTGCTGCAATTCCTTGAGCTCGTTGAGCGGCAGTTGCGCCACCGGTGCGCTGGGCTGGCGCATCGGTGCGGCACCCGCGATACGGGCCGCGAGATAGCCGGCGGTGGTCGAATAGATCAGCGAGTTGTTCCATTCGGTGTAGGCCGCGAAATTCGCGTAGGCCAGGAACGCCGGACCGGTGCGGCCCATCGGCAACAACATCGACGCCGGCAGATCGTCGTTCGGCAACGGTTTGCCGTCGGCAAAGGTGACGCCGAGCTGCGCCCATTTCGAGCGCGGCAGTTTGATCGTCAGATCGGCCTGATCCCAAGGGAGGTTTTGCGGGGCGCGCACTTCCTGCAGCCATGGCTCGCCGCGCCGCCATTTCAAACCATTGGCGATGTAGTTCGCGGTCGAGCCGATCACATCGGGTGCGCTGCTCAGGAGATTGCGATGGCCGTCGCCGTCGTAATCGACCGCATAGTTGAAATAATGCGTCGGCAAAAACTGCGTCTGGCCGAGTTCGCCGGCCCACGATCCGATCATCTCGCTTGCCGTGAGATCGCCGCGATCGACGATCTTCAGCGCGGCGATGGTCTCCTTCTGGAACATCTCCGAGCGGCGGCAGTCATACGCCAGCGACACCAGCGAGGGGAGCGTATGCAGCTTGCCGAGCTCGGCGCCAAAACTGCTCTCCAGCCCCCAGAACGCCGCGATCACCGCCGGCGGCACGCCGTATTCCTTTTCGGCGCGATTGAACGCTGCCTGATGCATCCGGATTCGCGCCTGCGCATTTTTTGCAGCACCTTCGGATGCTCTATTCCGCGAAAACTCGGTGAACACCTGGCCGAACACGCGCTGGCCGCGGTCGCGGTTGACGATGCTCTGGTCGTAGACGAGGTAGGGGGCGGCTTCCGCCATCGCGCGCTGCGAGACGCCTTCCGCCACCGCCTGCTGCTTGAGCTCAGTGAGGAAGCGATCGAAACTCATGCCGTTGTGGCACGCCGCACCGCCGCGCGGGCTTGCTGCGACCGGTCGCGCGGCCGGCTGTTGGCCCGGCACCGCAGCGGGCCTGGGCACCGCGGCCGGCCTGGGCTGAGGCGCAGCCGCGGGCCTGGCGGGAGCGGGGCGCACGGGAGCCGGGGCCGGTTGGGACAACGCCTGCTGCGGTCCGTAGAGGATCGCCAGCAACACTGCGCCAGGAAGGAAATGGGTCGTTGAAAAATTTCGCATGCAGTTTCCGAGCAAACGGCGAGAAGGTGATGTTCACCCTCCCCTGGAGGGGGAGGGTCGGCTCACATTGAGCGTAGCGAAATGTGAGACGGGGTGGGGTGACAGTCTCTCAACTGGAACACTTGTCGAGAGGATAGACCGTCACCTCACCCCGCCGCTCATTTCATGAGCGTCGACCCTCCCCCTCCAGGGGAGGGTGAAGGCAAGTGCCCATGCGGCTGGTAGACGAGGCCACGTGGCGGGCGCTGGCGTCAAGGATATCCGTGCTTCCGACGATGTGAGAACAAGCCCGCTTCCTGCATAGGAGCCTGCCGCCAGAACCGCAGCCCGGAGGCTGTTCCAACCCGCATCGCCCGTGTAGGCTACCGCAACTGCCGGCCACATAGGCCGACGTCCAAATGGGGCGGGCAGAAAAGGGGAGATGACGGACAACCATGACGGAACTCCGATATTTGGCGCCCAATTCGCTTGATGAAGCGATCAAGGCGTTCGCCGCGGCCGGAAGTGCAGGGCGCATCCTGGCCGGCGGTACCGATCTTCTGGTGCAGATGCGTGCCGGCGTCGTGAAACCGGGCCTGATCGTCGACATCAAGAAAATCGCCGAGATGACGAAAATCGAGCAAACCGCCGATGGCGGGTTTCGCGTCGGCGCCGCCGTCTCCGGCATGGCGCTGCATGATCATGTCAGTTTCGGCAAGGTCTGGCCCGGCGTGCTGGAGGCCGTCAACCTGATCGGCTCCAAGCAAGTCCAGGGGCGGGCGTCCGCCGGCGGCAATCTCTGCAACGGCTCGCCGGCCGGCGACAGCGTGCCCGCCATGGTCGCGGCCGGCGCCATCGTCACGGTGCAAGGGCCGGATGGCCGCCGCGAAATGCCGGTGGAACAGGTGCCGGCGGGTCCCGGCCGTACCAATTTCAAGCCCGGCGAAATCCTCGTCAGCTTCACGCTGCCGCCGCGGCCCAAAGGCTCGAGCGACGCGTATTTGCGCATGATCCCGCGCACTGAAATGGACATCGCCGTGGTTGGCCTCGGCGTCAGCCTGACGCTGAAGGACGGCGTCTGCACCGCCGCCCGCGTCGGTCTCGGAGCTGTCGCGCCGACCGTGCTGCTGGTTGAAGCGGCCGCCAAAGCCCTGATCGGCAGCAAGCTCGACGAAGCCGCGCTCAATGCCGCCGCCGCCGCCTGTTCCGCCGCCTGCCGTCCGATCGACGACAAGCGCGGCACGATCGCTTACCGCACCAAAGTGGCCGGTGTGCTGCTCAAGCGCACCACCGCGATTGCCGCCCAACGCGCCAAAGGGAATTAAGCTTCATGGCCAAGGTCCACGTGTCAACCACCATCAACGGCGAACCGTCAGAGTTTCTCTGCGAGCCCAACGACACCATGCTCGATGCGCTGCGCGGGCCGCTCGGCCTCACCGGCTCCAAGGAAGGCTGCGCCTCCGGCGACTGCGGCGCGTGCAGCATCACGGTCGACGACAACCTCATCTGTTCCTGCCTGATGCTCGCGGTCGAATCCGAAGGCCACGAGCTGCGCACCATCGAGGGCATGGCCCAGGGCGAGAAGCTGCATCCGCTGCAGCAGAAGTTCCTGGAAATGGCCGCGCTTCAGTGCGGCATCTGCACCTCGGGCATGCTGGTGGCGTCCGACGCGCTGCTGAAGCGGAATCCGAAGCCGAGCGAGGAAGAGGTTCGCTTCTGGCTCGCCGGCAATCTCTGCCGGTGCACCGGTTATGACAAGATCGTTCGCGCTGTCATGGACACCGCGGCCGAAATGCGCGCCCAATAACAGCCGGAGCCAGCATCATGACCGTCGTTACCAACAACAAGTGGATCGGCCAGCGCACCATTCGTCCTGATGGTATGGACAAGGTGACCGGCCGCGCGCAGTTCGCCGCCGACACCAACATGCCCGGCATGATCTGGGGCAAGGTGTTGCGCAGCCCGCACGCGCATGCGCGCATCAAATCGATCAACACCGCGAAGGCGGAAGCGCTGCCCGGCGTCAAGGCCGTCGTCACCGCGCGCGACATCGTCGATTTCCCGATCGAGAAGGGCGCGGTCATGCTCGGCATCCAGGACATGCGCTGGATGTGCCGCAACGTGATGGCGCGCGAGAAGGCGCTGTTTCCCGGGCACCCCATTGCGGCCGTTGCCGCCACCACCGAAGCGATTGCGGCGGAAGCCTGCAAGCTGATCGAGGTCGACTACGAAGTGCTGCCTTTCGTGATCGAGATCGAGGACGCGATCAAATCCGACGCGCCGATCCTGCACGAGTTCAACAAGTTCGAAGGCAAGCCTTCCAACATCGCCGGCCGGATCGAGCACAAGAAGGGCGATCTCGCCGAAGGCTTCAAGAAGGCCGAAATCGTCATCGAGCGCAGCTTCACGACGCGCCCGGTGCATCAGGGCTATATCGAGCCGCATGCCTGTCTGATCAGCGTCGCGCCCGATGGCAAGACCACGATCTGGAGCTCCAGCCAGGGCCAGTTCATGGTCCGCGCGATGACGGCCCATCTCACCGGCATCCCGCAGAGCGACATCCGCGCCATCCCCGCCGAGATCGGCGGCGGTTTTGGCGGCAAGACCATCGTCTATCTCGAGCCGCTGGCGACGCTGCTGGCGAAAAAGTCCGGCCGCCCGGTGAAGATGGTGATGACGCGCGAGGAAGTGATGCGCGCGACCGGGCCGACGTCAGGCTCAAAGAGCACGGTGAAGATCGGCGCCACCAAGGACGGCAAGATCGTCGCCGCGCACGGCACCTTCTATCTGCAGGCCGGCGCCCTCCCGGGCTCGCCGATCCGCGGCGCCGTCGGCTGCAGCTTCACACCCTACGACATCCCGAACCTGCTGTCGGAAGGCTATGACGTCTGCTCCAACCGCTCGAAAGTGGCGGCCTATCGCGCGCCGGGCGCGCCGATCGGCGCTTACGCGGTGGAATGCGTGCTCGACGAGGTCGCCGAGGCCCTGAAGATGGACCCGCTCGACTTCCGCCTGAAGAACGCCGCCAAGGAAGGAACGAAAGCCGCGCACGGCCCGACCTTCCCGCGCATCGGCTACATCGAGACGGTGGAAGCGGCAAAGGCGTCGGATCACTACAAAGCGCCGCTGGGAAAACTTCAAGGACGCGGCGTCGCTTCCGGCTTCTGGTTCAACGCCGGCGGCGAATCCTCCGCGCAGGTCAACATCACCGAGGACGGCAACGTCGTCGTCACCACGGGCCATCCCGATATCGGCGGCTCGCGCGCCGGCATCGCCAACATCTGCGCCGAGTTGCTCGGCATCGACTATCGCCGCGTCTCGGTCCTGATCGGCGACACCGCCACCATCGGCTTCTCGAACCTCACCGGCGGCAGCCGCGTGCTGTTCGCCTCCTCGATCGTGGTGACGCAGTCGGCCGAAAAGATCATCCACACCCTGCGCGAGCGCGCGGCCAAGATCTGGGAAATCGATCCTGAAGCCGTGAAGTGGGAAGACGGCGCGGCGCATCCGGTGAGCCCGAATGCCGGCCAATTCCCGCCGTTGACGCTGAAGGATCTCGCCGAGAAGGCGCCCGCGATGGGCGGTCCGATCGGCGCCGGCGTGCAGCTCAACACGCAGGGCGCGGACGGCGGCTTCGGCACGCATATCTGCGACGTCGAGGTCGACGTCGATCTCGGTATCGCGCGCGTGATCCGCTACACCGCCGTGCAGGATGTCGGCCGCGCCATCCACCCCGGCTATGTCGAGGGCCAGCTGCAGGGCGGCGTCGCGCAAGGCATCGGCTGGGCGCTGAACGAGGAATACATCTACACCAGAGAGGGGAAGGTCGATAATCCCGGCTTCCTCGACTATCGCATGCCGGTGTGTTCGGACCTGCCGATGATCGACTGCATCATGGTCGAGGTGCCGAACCCGAAGCACCCGCAAGGCGTCAAGGGCGTCGGCGAAGTGCCGCTGGTCCCTGTGATGGCCGCGGTGGCGAATGCGATCTACAACGCCCTCGGCAAACGCTTCTACGCCTTGCCGATGTCGCCGCCGAAGGTGTTGGAAGTGATCGACGCGCCGGAGACCCGTCAAGCGGCGGAGTAAGCCAGCGTCGTTGCTTAGCTTCGTAGGGCGGGTTAGCGTAAGCGTAACCCGCCTTTTCGTTGCGCCAACGCGGCGGGTTACGCCTTCGGCTAACCCGCCCTACGCACCAGCCATGATGAGACAATCCGATTCAACCTTCGAAATCTGCCGCCGTGCGCTGGCATTGGTCATTCTGTCGCTCGCGCTTTTCGTGTTCAAAGACGCGCATGCCCAATCCGCGGCGCCCGTTCCTCAGCCCAGGGATTACCCGGCAGGCGAGGTTTTTCGAGGCCGCGCTGCCAAGGTCGATTTGAAACGACCGGAGAACCGGGGATATCGGACGCGGCTCCGGGAAGCCGCCGGCCAGCCGGCCAATTTCGCCGGCCACTACGTTCTCACCACATGGGGCTGTGGCACCGGCTGCGTGCTCGGCGCCGCGGTGGACCTGAAGTCGGGAAAGGTGATTTTTCTGCCGGGCTCGGTTTGCTGTTGGGCGATCGACGTTCCCCAGAATTTCGAGCCGGTCGAGTTTCAGTTGCAGAGCCGCCTCATAACCCTGAACGGGCAACTCAACGAACAAGGCCCGGCAGGTCCGCATTACTTTGAATTGGCCAATGGGGCATTCAAGGCGGTATCGTCTGGCAAACGCTAGGATAAGAAATCGATATGGCGCCGACCTACACGGAAAATGACATCCAGATCGTTGGTGACGCGGTCTCTTACATTCGCACGCACTCAGATAGATTTTTCAACGGAGATGCGACCGGCCCACGACTCGCGTCACACCTTGTTGAGTGTCTGATCCTGCTGGATACGGGCTCTGTACGTATCGAGAGATACGGGACGTGGTACTCGATATCTGCAGAAAAGGACTGGCTGGCCTTTGGGAACGATGGCGTGTCCTTTGAGGTTTTTCACCGTTTCATCCCAATGCCAAGTGGCGGTTTGCTTTTTGATAGAGGAGAGGTCTTCCTGACGGCGCTCGCAGATGCGGTCGTGACATCCGGATCAGACGGAACGAATTGGGTCAGTGGTGATGGGGCTGTCTGGAAGCTTCCAGGCGAACTTGCGCTTTTGCTTCCTCCGAAGAGAGGTCGGATCATTGCTTTCCACCACTCGAAGTTCAGCGCCGTTCAGTCGGCGTAGCCCGGATGAGCGAAGAGACATCCGGATCTTCTTTCGAATCCCGCATATCGCTGCGCTCATGCGGGCTACAAGATATCTGCGTAGGGTGGGTGGAGCGACTTGTCCGCCGTAGCTCAAAGAGCGAAGGCGGAAGCGATACCCACCAGTTGTTCCGACGAATGAAGTGGTGGGTTACGCTTCGCTAACCCACCCTACGAACCGCGCTCATGCGGGCTACAAGAAAACAACAGGGAGGCTACCCATGGAAGACGTTGCAGCCCGGCGCGCGGCGCAATCGCTGCTCGCGGCACACAAGGCCAACGTTCGGTTCACGTCGCTTGCTCCGCCGGACAAGCCCGCCACGATCTCGGACGCCTATGACATCCAGGACAGCTATGTCGCGCTGCTTCGTGGCGAGCACGGCGACGCCGTGGGCTACAAGGTCGGGCTGACGTCGGCAACGATGCAGAAATTCTGCGGGATCGATCATCCGATTGCTGGCGTCGTGCTCGCAAGCCGCGTGCATCGATCCGGCGCGATCGTCCGTCGTGCGGATTTCGGGCGGCTCGGTCTCGAATTCGAAATCGCCGTTCGCATCAAATTCGACGTGCCGGTCACGGCTGCGCCGGTGACCGCCGCAATGATTGCGCCGCATGTCGGCGGCGTCAGCGCGGCCATCGAACTGGTGGATGACCGCAACGCCGATTACGGCAATCTCGATGTGCTTTCGCTGGTATCGGATAATTCCTGGAACGGCGGCATCGTCCTGTCGGAATTCGCGGCGAAATGGCCCGACCTGGAGCCAGTGATGGGACGTGCCACAAAGGATGACGTTGACCTCGGCGAGGGCCATGGCCGCGACATCCTCGGTCATCCCTTCAACTCCGTCGCCTGGCTTGCCACGCAGCTCAATTCGCGAGGGGCGGGGCTGAAAGCCGGCCAGGTGGTGATGACCGGCAGCGTCATGAAGACGGTGTTTCCGGACAGCGAAGCCAGCTATCGTTTCAGTCTCGAGGGCATCGGCGTCGTGGACGTGCAGGTGCGTTAGAGCGGCGAAGGGCTGCGGTCGACCGTTGGCAACGGTGATGTCGTCGCGCGCGACTACTGCGCGCGCTACGTCGTCGTGGCGACAATTGCGGTCTGTGGCACTTGCTCGCCGCCCACTGCTGCGGGCTTGGTCGCGGCGTTGCGCTGATATCCTCCGAGACTGCGGCGATAGCGTTGCAGTGGCCGTTCAACAGCCAGGTAGCTGACCGTAGCCATGGCGATCGAAAAGCCGAGGACGATCGGGCCAGTCAGGTACCAGGGAAACAATTCTCTGAAGTAGATGGCTGCCGGATAATGCCACAGATACATGCCGTAAGAGATGACGCCGATGCCAACCAGCGGCGGTGCGGACAATACCAAACTGACCCTCGATTCTTTTTTCGAGGCCGAGATCAGCAAACCAAACGCGGCGATATGGGCAACATTGGTCATGATCACCAACGACCAGGGCGCGCGCCAAAAGCCGATCGAGAGGCAGACGGTGAGTGCTGCCCACGCGACGACGCCCGCGATATTGGCTGCTCTTTCCGAGATCAGGTCCTTGTGCCGGAGGGCTGTCGCCAGCAGCGCGCCACAAATCAGGCCGTCGATCCGCGTATCAAAGCGATAATACGTCGCGTCCCATCCCAGGGTTTCATAGATGTATATGCGCCATGCGCTGGCGAGCACGTAGAGGCCGAAGAGAACGACCACACGCCCGCGAGGCCCGATGCGCGCGAGCAGCAGAACTGCGAACGGCCAGATCAGATAAAAGTGCTCCTCGACCGAGAGCGACCATGTGTGAATCAGCACTTTCGGATTATGCCAGAAAGCCTGCGAATAATCGGACAGATAAAATGCCACCAGCGCGGCGTCGCGCACATGCGACATGAGGTCGAGCTGCGGCCAGAGCAGGGGGGCAATCAGCAGATACGCCGCCAGCAACAGAAGCAGGGGCGGGGTGAGACGGAGTAACCGGCGCAGATAGAATCTCCGCAGGTCGATCTTTCCCGTCGCGTCGATTTCGTCCACGAGAAGCCGCGTAATCAGAAAGCCGCTCAGAACGAAAAACAGATCGACGCCAAAATAACCCTGGTCGAATACAGTAACGTCGCAATGGTCTGCGATGACCAGGAGCACTGCGACCGCCCGCAATCCATCCAATGCTGGATTGTATGGAAACGGCAGTGCCAACAGAGCCCCCTAGCGCGGCGCAGCCGCGACGGTTGTTGTTATTGAAGCGGCCGCAGCCATGGGTTCTTTCCGGGACCCTGGCAGTTCGATATAGGGGAAAATACTGAGGAAAGTTTACGCACTCCTTAACTTCACAACCTAAACTTGCTAACCTCTCAGGTTGGGTCCGTTATGTACTGTGTGCTACAGCGCTATGGCCGGCGGTAAATCCTGCGGTAATGTCGTCACGCGTGACGGTTGTCTTGTCCAGGAAAGGATGCCGCGGCACTTGCGAAAGCTTCTGTTAACTGAAACTCACGTGAACATTTGAAGCGCGCGAAAAGCCAGGCATCGGACCGCGGCCGCCGTTCGCGCGCGCATCGGCATGCGCATTCAGTTTGCAAATCAGCTCACGTGTTGAGGCAATTACAATTTTCTCCTCGCGTTTTCTGGATCATTAACTACCGCGCGACGCCTTTGTAGCGGTTCGATGCGCCAACCCTTAGTTGGTGCCGATTGTTAGTTCTCCTCATGCGAGAGTTTCTTCATGCGCAGGGACGGCCAGTATGCGGTTTGGTTCAAGACGTCGCGCGGCGAAGGCACCGGCATCGTGCACCTTGCAAATGGCATTATATCGGGCGGCGACAGCTTCTTCACCTATAGCGGCTCCTACCAGGTCGATAACGACCATTTCACGGCGGCGTTGACGACCACGCGGCATGCCGCAGGTCCGCCCACGCTGTTCGGCCTCGACGTGGTTGACGTAGAACTTGCGGGGAGATTCAAGGGCAGGCTGGCGTCGTGCTCGGGAACCGCCAAGCAGGCGCCGGGCCTGCCGTTCGAGGCCACGCTGATCCCGCGCGAAGAACAGTCGCCTGAACCCGATCGAAACCGCGCGGGAAAATTGCCTGATGGCTTCGATGCCAGGCACCCGGTCCGCAATCGCGTTGTGCGTGGATTATCCAGGGGCTGATCGCCCGAGCAGAATTGGAATTATTTAAGGCGGCTTCCGGGCGCGCGCGAAATTGCGCGCCGCAGAAACGCGCCAATTGCGCATGAGAAGGACATGCCGCAGGGAATTGCACCCAGGGAGGTTTTGCCCATGTCTGAAGTGATACCGTTCCCACCCAAGCCCCAGCCGAAGTCGATCGCGGACGAAACCGCTGAATTCCTGCAACTGCTGGAGCGGATCAGATCTTCGTCGGATAAGGTCGAGACAGAGGAATTGCAGACAACAGAGGAATAGGCGGACGGGGCCCTCGTGATATGCGGGGGCCCTTTTTGCCTGGCAGCCCGGGAAGATTGAGCTGCCCGGCCGCGCGAATACGCGTCACGGTTGGCGCTGCGCCGGTTTCATCACCCCTCGGCAAGCGGAGCCCCGTTCCTATTGAATTGGAACGGGGCTCCAGATTCTTGATTTGACGTGTTTTCTTGAAGCGAACCGGTATCCACTTCGCTGGAAAACGCTCTAATATCGCCGAATCGGGGGGACAGATGAATTTTTCGAAAGCGCATTTCATTGGCATTGCCGGAAAGGGCATGAGCGCAACCGCGCTGCTGCTCCGGCAGATGGGCGTGCAGATCAGCGGCTCCGACGAAGGCTTTTACCCGCCGGTCAGCGACTATCTCAGGAACGAGAAGATCCCGTTTGCCGCGGGATACCGGAAAGAGAACATTCCTGACGATGCCGATGTCATCGTGATCGGCAAGAACGCAAAGCTTCAGCCTGACAGCAATGAAGAAGTTCGCGCGGCGATGGACAGCGGAAAGCTGGTGCGATCGTTTGCGGATTTGCTGCACGACATGACCGTCAATTCCGAGACGATCGTAGCCGCAGGAAGCTACGGCAAATCGACCTGCTCTGCGCTGCTGGCGTGGTGCCTGAAGGTCTCGGACAGGGATCCTAGCTATTTTATCGGTGAGATCACCAATGGGTTCGAGCGCCACGCGCACCGCGGGCAGGGCCCGACATTCGTTCTCGAAGGCGACGAATACCCGGCCTCGAACTGGGACAACCGGTCGAAATTCCTTCGCTACAACGCTAAGAACGTCCTGCTCACCTCGGCGACCCACGACCACATCAACGTCTTTCCGACGCACGCGGATTATCTGGCCCCGTATCAAAGCCTGCTTGGCTCACTGCCTTCAGACGGACTTCTGGTGGTCTGCAGCAGCGAGCCTCACGCGCGCGCCCTGGCCGAAAGCCTCGCCTGTCCCGCGGTTTTTTATGCCTTGGACGACAAGGCGCATTGGCATGCCGCCAACATCGAGCGTGGCGCGGAAACCGGTTTCGACCTGATGCGCGGCAGCGAAAAGATCATTCGGCTCTCGACCCGGATGCTCGGCGATCACAACATCGAAAATATCGTGGGCGTCAGCGCGATGCTGCTGGAGAAGAAGCTGCTGTCGCCCGAGGAGCTGAAGGCCGGCATAAGCACGTTCCTGGGCGTCAAGCGCCGCATGGAATTGCTCTCGCCCGCATCGAAGGTGCCGGTCTACGAAGGTTTTGGATCGTCCTACGAAAAGGCCAGAAGCGCCATCGTCGCCACGAAACTCCATTTCCCCGATCGTCGGCTGATCATCGTGTTCGAGCCGCATACGTTCACCTGGCGAAACCGGGCGGCGATATCAGCCTATGACGACGCATTTGCAGGAGCGTCCAGGATTTTCATCTATCAGCCGGCTTCGCAGGGCGCCGGCACCCATGCCCAATTGACCCAGGATGAAATCGTCGCCCGCGTCAGGGCGGCGAACTACGATGCCGAGGCGATAAGCGACCCGGACGAGGCATTGGCGAGATTGGACGACATCTTGCGGCCGGATGATGTTGTCCTGTTGCTGACGTCAGGCGAGCTTGGCGGGCTGATACGAACCATTCCGCAACTCGTTGAGGCGAAATATCCCAGCTAGGGGCCACGGCTTGATGGTGCTGAGCGGTTCTTGCTATTCCGCCTGCAAGTCATCGAACTGCAACAGCTTTTGTCTAATCCACGCGCAGCACCAAATCCTGAAAAATGCGCTTAGCGGGGACAATCGATGATGAAGCCTTCCTTCGTGGTTGCAATTGCCGCCGCCATTGCGGCAACCGCGGCCAGCCCGGCAGCGGCCGGCAAAGCGACCCTGAATCTCGTGCCTGTGCTCGACGGCTTGCGGCCCGATTCCATTACCGAGCAGGAAACCCCCAATCTTTGGCGGCTGCGCGAGGAGGGCGTGAATTTTCCAAACGGTCACGCGGTATTTCCGACCGTGACCCGGGCCAACGCGGCAGCGATCGGGACCGGCGTCTATCCCGACCGCAACGGCATTTTCGGCAACAGACTCTATGTCCGGCAGGTCGATCCGAACCGGGCATTCAACAATGATAATCACAAGAACCTGCTCCACCTCGATGCCGTCACCGGCGAGCGCATGGTGCTGACCAAGACCTTGGGTGAAATTCTCGCCGAGCGCGGCAAGACCCTAGCCGTCGTCAGTTCGGGTTCGACCGGGAGCGCGCTTTTGGTCAACCCGCGCGCGCCAAAGGGCGTCGGCGTGCTCGTGAATGCCGATTGGGAGCCGGGCGTGCGGGTGGCATTCCCCGACAATGCGAACGAGGCAATCCTGCGCCGCTTTCCGGCCGCACCGAAAAAGGGCGGCGCCAAGGATCCGTATCTCGAGCAGGTCAGCTGGACCGGGCAGGTGCTGCGCGACTACGTGCTGCCCGAGCTCAAGCCCGATGTGATCGTCAACTGGCTCACCGAGCCCGACCACGTCCAGCACGCGGCCGGCGCAGGCTCCACGGAGGCCCGCGCCGCCATCCGTCACGACGACCGCGAGGTCGGCCTCGTGCTCGACCGGTTGCGCGAACTCGGACTGATCGACAAGACCAATATCATCGTCGTTTCCGACCATGGCTTTGGTCACGGCATCTTCGGCGTCAATGTCGCTGATGAACTGATCAAGGCCGGGCTCAAGCTCGGTCCTGACAGCGATGACGTCGTCCTGGCCAGCAGCGGACAGACCATGTCGCTGCATGTCCGCGATCGAAATCGGGAGCGGATCGGCGCCATTGTTTCCTTCCTGCAGCGGCAGCAATGGGTCGGCGTGCTTTTCACCGCGGGTAAACCCGGCGGCTCGGGCGTGCCGGTGGAGGGGCAGGTGCCCGGCACCTTCGCGCTCGAACTGGTTCATCTCGCCAACAGCGAGCGCGGTCCCGACATCGTGTTTACCTTTCCCTGGAGTTCGGCGAAGAGCCCCTCGGGCGTGAGCGGATCCGACTACACCGAGGCGGCCACCACGGGGCCGCTCACCGGCACCGCCGGCAACCACGGCAGCATGAGCCCATGGACCGTCCGCAACACGTTCCTGGCCTGGGGCGCCGATTTCAAGCGTGGCGTGACCGTGCGCACGCCCTCGAGCAATGTCGACCTTGCGCCGACCTTGCTGGCACTGATGAATCTCGATGGTGAGGTCGACCTCACCCGCTTTGATGGGCGGCCGCTGCGCGAGGCCTTCGCTGGTGGCCCCGACGAGGAGCAGGTGCCGATCCAGGTCAAAACCTATTTCGTCAAAACCGATGACGACAGCTATCGCGCCGCGTTGCAGCTGACCGAACTCGACCGCCAGCGCTACATCGACAAGAGCTGGCGCATGCGCTGAGCGGGCACCGGCGCGCCTCCCGGGCGGGTCGCACAGGCGCGCGAGCGATGCTAACCTCCCCGCATTCGGGGAGGAAAACAACATGCAAAAAGTTCTGGTCGAAAACAATTCCGACGGCACCACGCTGGTCACGATCAACCGGCCCGAGCGCCGCAACGCCATCTGCGCCGAGACGGCGTTGTTGCTGCAGAAGGCCTTTGTGGAGTTCGAGCGCTCGCCGACGCAGAGGGCCGCGGTATTGACCGGCGCCGGCAATGAGGCGTTTTCCGGCGGTGCCGATACCGGCAATTTTCCCGAACTGTGGCGCTGCATCCCGACCGTCGGGTTTGAGACGACAAAGCCGATCATATCGGCGGTGGGCGGCTGGTGCGTCGGCGGCGCGCTGGTGCTGTCGATGATGTGCGATCTCACGGTCGCGGCCGAGAACGCCAAATTCTCCTACCCCGAAGCGCGGATGGGATTTACCGGCGGCATGATCGCGGGGTTAGCTGCGCGGATCCCGCACAAGATCGCGATGGAGATGATGCTGCTGTGCCGCATCGTCGAGGTGCAGCGCGCCTGGAATATCGGCCTCGTCAACGAGGTGGTGCCGGTCGGGCAGCAGGTCGAGGTCGCGCTGAAGATGGCGCGCGAGATGGCCGAGTTCTCGCCGCTGGTGCTGAAAACCCTGAAGCGCTTTGTCACCGAAGGCGTCCTGCCGCACGGACCCTCCGAACAATCCGGCCGTGCCCAGCGCCAGCTTCATGAAGTCAAGGAAAGCGAAGACGCGATCGAGGCGGCCGCCGCGGTCAAGGAAAAGCGCCGGGCGGTTTATAAGGGAAGGTAGTGGTTCTGCTGCTTCGTAGGGTGGGTTAGCGAAGCGTAACCCACCATCTTCGTGGCCACATCTGCGGTGGGTTACGGCTTCGCCTAACCCACCCTACGGACCTCATGCGGGGTACTGACTAGTCCGGCTTCAATCCGCCCGCCTGAACCACCTTGGCCCATTTCTCCGTCTCTTCCGCGATCAGCTTGCCGAAATCGGCCGGCGTGCCCGGCAGTGGTTCGCCGCCGATCGCGGCGAGGCGGGCTTTCATGCGGGCGTCGGCGATGGCCGCGTTGATTTCCCTGTTGAGCTTGCCGATGATGTCAGCTGATGTCTTGGCGGGCGCGCACATGCCGTACCACTGGCTGGTCTCGTAGCCCGGCACGAAATCGCCGACCGGCGGCAGCTCCGGCGCTACTTCCGCCCGCGCCGCCGTGGTCACCGCCAGCGCGCGCAGTCTGCCGCTCGCGATGTAATCCGTCGTGCCCGGCGCGGTTGCGAACAGCACCTGCACCTCGCCGCCCAAGAGATCGGTCAGCGCCGGGCCCTGGCCGCGATAGGGCACGTGCACCATGTTGACGCCGGTCATCATCTTGAAAAGCTCGCCCGCCATATGCGGCGCGCTGCCATTGCCCGCGGAGGCCATGTTGACCTTGCCCGGATTGGCCTTGGCATAGGCGATCAATTCAGGGACGGTTTTGACCGGCATCGTTGGATGCAGCAGGATGATCATCGGCACGCGGATGATGCCGGCGACCGGGGCGATGTCGCGGATGAAATTGAACTTCAGATTATTGTAGAGCGCGGCGTTGACCGCGTTCGGCACGGTGGCGAGCAGCAGCGTGTAGCCGTCGGGCGCGGCGCCGACCACGGCCTCGGTGCCGATATTGCCGCCGGCGCCGGTGCGGTTCTCGACCACGAAGGATTGCCCGAGCCGCTCGTTGAGCCACTGGCCGATCAGCCGCGCCGTGATGTCGACGCCGCCGCCGGCGGCAAAACCGGCAACGATGCGCACCGGCCGGGACGGGTAATCCTCCGCCACGGCGGAATGTGGAAACGCCGGCGCGGCGAGGCCGGCGGCCGTGAGCTGCAGGAATTGTCGGCGTTGAATTTGACGGTGAATTGTCATTGGCGTCCCCCGGGAACGCCAATGCTAGCTCAATTTACAGGGCCGGCCTAATCTTCGCGACCCGAAGTCGTGGACCTTGCGTTTGAGGACTCACGGCTTGAGGACACCAGCGCCGAGGTGGCGAACTTTTCGGCTTCGGCTTCGCGAAGCTCCTTGCGAATTCTTCTCGCATCCCGCAGCGTCCGCTGGATGTTCTTGTCGGCGGACCCGTCGTCAAAGAACAGCATCGTTTCGCAGCTGATGCACTGCCGGGAGTAGCCGCTCTGCAGCCGTCGCGCCTTTTCGCGAAAACACGATTTGCAGCGGTGGCAGCGGATTTGAACCGAATCGTCCATCGTCAGGTCCCTGGGCCGCGGGCCGTCGTTACCCGTCTTGTTTGGAAGGTCGATTATCGGGCAGCTGTACCGGAGCTTCCTTAAGAGATCGTCCTCGCATCCAGTGGCCATTTAGCTTTCGGCAATGCGATTCCAGGCCAATCCCTTAAGCTTATGATTAACCGTCCCGAAATTTCGTCTCGCCAAACGAAAAGGCCCGCCTGAGAGCGGGCCTTTGCAGTCTTTGCGCGGCGGCGGTGACTACATCGCGATGCCGTAATAGTCGTTGACCGTGCGTACCCGCGCAGGGTCGGACCAGTTCCAGGCGTTGTCATTGCCGTATCTCGGCGCGCCTTGCAGCTGCGTCTCGGTAATGCCGGTGCGATAGCCGCCGAGATTGGTGTCGTATTTCAGCGACTGCCAGGGCAGCGGATAATGGTCGTCACCGATCCCGAGAAAGCCGCCAAAGCTCAACACGGCATACGAGACCTTGCCGCTCGTCTTGTCGATCATGACGCGTTCGATCGACCCGATCTTGGTGTCGTCGGCGCCGTACACGGCGGTTCCTTCCACCTTGTCGCTGCCGATCAGGGAACCGGTCTCTCTTGCTTCCGTAACCATGGTTGCTCCTCCATTGTTTGAGAACGAGCAACCGGCGGAATCACGAATTGTTCCTGCGAAGATTCGACGCGCCGCGGTCATGGCAACGCGGCCGAGTGGCAATCGTAGCCCGGATGAGGCAAGCGATATATCCGGGATCTTGGATCTACCCGCATATCGCTCCGCTCATGCGGGCTACATTCGCCTCTCTACATTCGCCTCACGCCACGCGGTGCAGCGCGCAGAGCTTGTTGCCATCAGGGTCGCGCAGATAGGCGATGTAGAGTTTCACCCCGCTGCCTTCGCGGATGCCGGGCGGATCCTCGCAGGTCTTGCCGCCATGGGCGAGGCCGGCCGCATGAAACGCGTCGGCCTGTTCGGGGGAATTGGCGGTAAAGCCGATGGTGCCGCCATTGGCGTGGCATGCTTCCTTGCCGTCGATCGGCTTCGAAACCGAGAAGGTGCCGGTTTTGCTGCGGTAGAAGATGCGGTGGCGGTCGACCCGCCCGGGCGGAATGTCGAGCGTGCCCAGCAAGGCGTCGTAAAACACCTTGGCCTTTTCCAGATCGTTGGTCCCGATCATGACGTGCGAAAACATCTTGTCTTTCTCCCCGAAGTTGCGCCGAGCGGCCGGCGACGTGCCGTGTTTTTGTGGGGCCGAACGTAACAGCGCAGGCGGGAATAGGGAAGTGATTGACGTCGGGCTCATCGGGCAACGTGAGGTGAGGCTGCGTTCGGCCGTTGCTTACGCGGTTGCCGGGCCGGCATTCAGCAACTGGGAAACCGCCGTGACGAGTTGCGCCGGCGCGAACGGCTTTTGCAACAGCACGCTGTTGGGCACGCCCCGCGATGACCATTCATCCGCAGCCAGGCCCGTCATGTAGATGACCGGACAATGCGGGTCGATCTCCCTGACCTGTCGCGCCACGTCCCAGCCGCTCATCGTGCCCTTCAGGCTGACATCGGTGACGAGCGCCCGGTAGTTCTTGATCCGGCCTCTGACCAGGGTCAGCGCCTCTTCGCCCGACGACAGAATGTCGGCTGCAAAACCGCCGTCGATCAGCGCGGCCTCGACGACGCCCTGCAACTGGTACTCGTCTTCGACGACGAGAATGAGTGGAGATTCCGACAACGCTGACCTCTGGCTTGGTCGACCATACTGGGTGCGCGGCGCGCGGGCTCCTGCGCCATTCAACCAACCGAAATCCTGTTCAGGCCAGAACGTTGGCAAGATGATGACCAGGCGCGCGAAGGGCACTGGTTCATGAAATCGTGAACGATGATCGCCTTCCAACGCATGTCCGTTTTTGCGCGATTTACGCCATTTCGGCGCGGTCATGCGCGCAGTAGCTTGCGCGCCAAATCGCAATGGATGTCAGAGCCAAGCAACCATGAACTGGCGACTTGTAAAATGGATCGGCCTGGGCGCCCCGGCACTGTTCGCAATCATCTTTGCGGGCTGGATTTTCACGCTGCCTCCGGCGGCCTCGTTTGCGGCCGCGCCGCCGATCGCGAAAGAGGAGGCTGAGGCCACGATTGCCGCGCTGAAGCCGCCGAAGCGCCAGCGTCCGCTGATCGCGATCATCGGCATCAATGATGCCACCGAGACCACGGACTATCTGATGCCCTATGGCATTTTGCGGCGCGCCGATGTGGCCGATGTGGTGACGCTGGCAACCAATCCGGGGCCGATGTCGCTATTCCCGGTGCTGAAGGTGGAGCCGCAGGCGACCACCGCTGATTTCGACGCGCAGCATCCAGATGGAGCCGACTATGTCATCGTCCCCGCCATGAGCCGTGACGACGATCCGTCCGCGCTGCAATGGATCAGGAGCCAGGCCGCCAAGGGAGCGATCGTTATCGGCGTCTGTGCCGGGGCAAAAGTCGTCGGCGACGCCGGATTGCTCCACGGCAAACGGGCGACGACGCACTGGTATTCGCTGCAGGAGTTGCAGGGCAAGCATCCGTCGATCCGCTATGTCGCGAACCGGCGGCTGGTGGTCGACGGCGCCGTTGCGACGACGACCGGGATCTCAGCGTCGATGCCGATGTCGCTGACCCTGATCGAGGCCATCGCCGGCCGCGCCAAGGCCGAAGCCGTCGGCCGCGACATCGGCCTTGCCGACTGGGACGCGCGTCACGACAGCAACGCCTTTCAGTTGACGCGCTCGTTCGCGCTGACGGCGATGCGCAATGTCATGGCCTTCTGGAATCGCGAGCAACTCGGCATCGAGCTTTCGCCCGGCATGGACGAAGTGTCGCTGGCCCTCGTCGCGGACGCCTGGTCGCGCACCTATCGCTCACGCGCAGTGATTTTTGCCGCTAGCGCGGGCGCGCTAGCGACCCGCAACGGCATTCGCATTGTGCCCGATGAGGTCGCCGCCACCTGGCCGGCGGAGCGGCGGCTGCCTGATATCGGCGTTTCGCCGCCGGCGAAGGCGCTGGACCAGACGCTTGCCGCAATCGAGGCGCGCTACGGCATGCCGACCGCCGACTTTGTCGCGATGCAGCTGGAATATCCGAGGCATGGTGCGCGCGTTGAGATGGGCAGAGCGGCCGCGCCGTCGTTGGGGCAGAATCGCTTACCTTAGGTCGGGGAGTCGACTCGAATCCGCCGATGGGGCAGTCTGCAAGGCATACTTGCAGCCATTGCGCGCACAAACGGGAGCTTCCATGAGCGCTATCAATCGCATTTCTTACGGACTATCGGCCGTTGCAGCTTGCTTCTTCACCTTCGCCGCGCCGGCCGGCGCACAACAATTGGCGACCAACGGGATCGGCGTCGCGTCTTGCGAAAAGCTGGCCAAGGACATGAATCCGGCAGAGGGCTTCAACAATGTGACCAACTCCCTGATCTTCTATTGGGTCCAGGGTTATATGAGCGCCGCCAACATCGCATTGCTCGAGGGCGACAGCCAGTATGTCGACCTCTATTTGATGAACGAAAAGAAGATCCTCCCGCTGATCTACGAATTCTGCCAGAAGAACCCGGGCAAGAAGCCGATCAGCGTCATCGATCAACTGATCGAGGATACCGACAAGGTCGAAGGCAAGTGGAAGAGCGGCACCGTTCCCTGGGCCGCGGACGACGATTAGAATTCGTCCGCCTGGGAGGGAAGTATTGCTTCCGGCTTGTTGATTTGCGCCGCGAGGAGCGGCTGCAGCCGTAACGCGTTGGCAGCCACATGCTTGCGATACATGTCGATAACCTGAGCGGAGCTTCCTCCAGCCAACAGAACCGACCCCGCCTGAAACAAGGCATCGACCTTCTCTTGGACCATCAGATGACTTTCGGCCGCCCCTTCGGCCCCGCCCTGGGCTATCTTCCACAATCTCCTGTCGATAACGGTGCCTGCTTCAACGGCAAGCATCATGGCGGAATACCAGGGGAAGAAAAACATGTCCGTTAAAGGCCTATATGTTCGACCGCGAACTGCGTCGATGACTGATCTCTCATGTTGAGTGTCGATGTTCGGCAAAGAAGCGGCCCGCCGGGGCGGGCCGCCTTGATGCTTTGCTTAGCGAAGTCCGCCGCCGTAGAGCTGCCGCTCCTTGCGGACTTCCTCGGCGCCGTAGGGCTTGCTGGCGGGATCGAACGACTTCCACCCGGTCTTCTGCCAGGCGGCGCTGCGGTCGCGCAGGTTGACGGCAGATTCGTTCAATGCCGCCTCAAAGCGGGAACGATCCGCATCGGCAACGCGTGCTGACACCAGCGTGCCGCCTCGGCGAATGCCCTCGGCGTAGGAGTGAGCATCGGCTTCCGAAACGCCGGCTTGCGTGAGCGCGCCGACGATACCGCCGGTCGCGGCACCTGCGGCCGCGCCAACCGCCGTTGCGGCCAGCCAACCGGCCGCAACAACGGGCCCCAGTCCGGGGATCGCCAGCAAGCCTAGTCCGGCCAGCAGGCCGGCTGCGCCGCCGACGCCGGCGCCGATGCCGGCGCCCGTGCCGGCACCTTCGGCGCGGTCGTCGGTGCCATCGTGGTCACGATCCACCTTCTTGTCGGTATTGAACCAGCCGTCGGAATTATTGGCGACCAGGCTGATGTCCGAGTGCGGCACGCCTGCGGTTTCGAGGCGCTGGACAGCTTGCTGAGCGTCAGTGTGATTGTTGTAGAGGCGAGAGATTGTGACGGTCATTTTTATTTTTCCTTACTTGGCAGTATTGACGTTGCCTTGAAAATCGACGCTCACCGCAGTAGCGGATCCGCTCTTGCTGGCCTTGCCGCGCCACACGCCGTTGTCATCCTTCTTGAGTTCGGTGACGTTGGTGTAGCCGGCATCCTCGATTTTCGACTTGGCTTGTCCTTCGGTGAAACTGTTGCGACCCGCGACAGGAGCGTTGGAGTTGTTCTGTCCGGCGCTGTTGACCGCGTTGTTGTTTGGTCCGGGCTGCGCCGGCGGATTTTGCGCCGAGGCCGTAGTGGCCGCCAGCAATCCGATACAAACGAAAAGAAGTGAGCGTTTCATAATTTTCTCCAGAGTTTCAGGAGCGGGCCTAATCTCCCGTTATGTCTTTGGTTCCTCGCATCGCGACGTCATGCGTCTTTCGTTCGGCGCCACCAGACCGGTCAGTATGATCGTTGGCGGGTTTTTGGGGCGGTGAGTGCTGCCGCTGTGCGAAAGGACAAATCCTCTCAGACGACAATCGAAGCCATCTGACGGCTGGCATGGAACCCGGCAGGAAGTGGCACGTTACAGGCGCGGTGATTCAGTGATTCAACGAAGGAGACGACCATGTCCCGCGGGATGCCATCGATGACAGCGCTATTGGGCTTGCTCGCTTTGGCGGGCTACCAGAACAGGGACAAGATCGCCGAGATGCTGAAAGGCGCGACCGGCAACGCGCAGCCGGGCGCCGGCAACCAGCAAGGTCCCCTGGGCGGCTTGCTCGGCAATCTCGGCGGAGCTCTCGGCGGCGGCGGTGTCGGCGGACTGCTGGGCGGCGGGCTGGGTGAGTTGCTCGAACGCTTCAAGGAGAACGGCCAGGGAGATGCTGCCGAGTCCTGGGTCGGGAAGGGACCGAACAAGGAGCTTCCTGCCCCGCAACTGAAACAGGCTATCGGCGCGGATGTGCTGGCCGCACTCGAACAGCAAACCGGCCTGTCGCAGGAAGAACTCCTGGCAAGGCTGTCGCGAGAACTGCCAAATGCCGTTGATCAATATACGCCCGACGGGCGCCTTCCGAGCTGACGCTCACAAACCGAGGATTTTGATATGGGCATTATCTGGACGATCATTATTGGTTTCGTGGCCGGCGTGATAGCGAAGTTCATCATGCCCGGAGACAACGAGCCCTCGGGGTTCATCCTCACGACGATACTCGGCATCATCGGGGCGTTCGTTGCGACGTTTCTCGGCCAGGCACTCGGCTGGTATCGCCCCGGCGAGGGGGCCGGCCTGATCGGCGCGGTCGTGGGCGCCATTGTTGTCCTGCTTGTCTACAGCATGGTCGCAGGTCGCCGGCGCGCGATTTGAGCGGGTCAACTTTTTTCCTCATGGCCGGGCATAGCCGTTTGTAGGACGGCGTCGCTTCCGCTCGCCTATGTCCCGGCCATCCACGTCTTTCTTGTTATGGAAGCCAAGACGTGGATGCCCGGCACAAGGCCGGGCATGACGGTGTTCGGTACAAGGCGCTATTTCATTGATCTCTTTATGAGTCAGGCGCAGGAAGACGCGGCTGACTGCGACAAAACGACCCGACGGGCAAATCAATTCCGATTGTCAGAAATCGTGTCAAGCCGAAAATTTCCGAAAATCGAAAATATTTCGCTTTCTTCGACCCCAAATCACCTGCACATCAATAGCCATCCCGTCCCACTCAGAGGGGCGTCGGCCGTCGTCACGACGAGGGGCGGGTTGCGGTGGACGCTGAGGTTGCGATTGACGGTCGCGGCTGATGCGTACGGTGAAAGCGTGTGGTCCTGGCGCCCGTAACGGCGTCAAGCCTTTCGGGAGCTAACGCTTCCGAGGGGCGACGGTGGCAATAGAGGCCGTCTCACCGGGGAGAGCGCGTCATAAGTCGTAAAGCCACTGC
>NZ_JAFCLY010000031.1:0-109255 GCF_018130185.1 Bradyrhizobium sp. AUGA SZCCT0182
ACCAGCAAAGGTGCACTGGTGAACTTCACCCGGGCGCTTGCGGCAGAATGGGGCGAGCATGGCATCACGGTAAACGCAATCGCACCCGGATTTTTTCCGAGCAAAATGGCCGATGGGCTTTTGCAGCAACTCGGCATCGATAACCTTGCCGCACAGACACCCCTAAGGCGCATAGGCGACGAAGACGACCTCAAGGGCCTCGCACTTTTACTGGCATCGTCTGCCGGCAAACACATAACGGGTCAGATTATTCCGGTGGATGGCGGGATAAGTTGTGCGATGGGATGAACGTGACTTCCATACGAACGACGGTCACTGGAAATATCCAGTTGATCGACACATCGAGAACCGAGATCCCATCAGCGGCGTGTTCCGCCAAGTTCGAGCATGGACAATAATCGAAAACGTTCCGGGGCCGCTCGCCTCCTTGTTGGCCGAAAATGCCCACTCCAGGAGCCAGCAATTCGGAACGCATTGTGATGACGCTCCGACGAGCTAGCCTTCCGACGCTCAACAGAAAACGCAATCTGAAGCTAGGTTCTGACCATTGGCGATGATCTGGCATGATAAATGGATGTCTCAGCGATCCGCCAAATCCTTGAAAGAAAACTCAATGTTCGTGCCCACCTTACTCGCCGAAAGCCGTGCTGCTGTTCTTTGGGACCTAATCCGACAAAATCCTCTGGGCGCGCTAGTGGTGGGTGGCGCCAACCAATTGAATGCGAATCATTTGCCTTTTGAGTCGGTCCCAACGGCTAACGTAATTCGAACGCATATCTCACGAGCGAATGAACTGGTCAGCAGCTCAAATGCCAATGCTCTTGTGATCTTCCAAGGACCAAACCACTACATCTCACCAAGCTGGCAACCTGGACACGAAAAGCACGGGCGCGTGGCTCCGAGTTGGAACTACGCCGTGGCGCATATTTATGGCCGGGTGCGTCTGATCGATGAGCAGGATTGGTTGCTCAGTCACCTTGACGCACTCGCCGAGCCGCATGAGAGCATGCGCTCCAATCCGTGGCAGGTCGCGTCTGCGCCGCCGGACTTTGTTGACGGTCTAATAAAGAGAATTATTGGTATCGAAATTCAAGTAGAGCGCATGATTGGCAAGAGCCAAGCATGCCAACAGTACAACGATGCAACGCGCGATGGAGTGGTGGCAGGCCTGCTTGCTGAGGGAACGTCCAATGCGGCTTTAATGGCAGATGTTGTGCGTGGCGCCGTAAAATCCAAGACATGAATGGCGAACTGCTCGATAGTTATGAGTCTGCATATCTGGCCACTTTTCGGACCTAAAAGGCGTCTCAAGGACGGCCTCTACCAAAATTGCACGGCGCAAGAATATGGCGGTTCGGAATGTTCGCCACGAGTCCATGAGCATCCGGCGTATGCCTCGAAACGTACCAATTGCCGACGATCACGGAAACGTTCGTCACCTTCCTGGCAATCAGGCAGCGCGCATGACCACGCCGTCCAACGGTATTCGCGAAAGCCCGACGGAGCCGAAGTAGGGCGTCATGCAGCAAGCCTTCCCTGCCCGCTTGTGGCTGCGGATCGTACCCGGCGGCAAGGCGATGATGTCTTGTCCGCAGCCCAAAGCTTCGACGGGGTCGAGTTGGAAGTCCTCGAACAACAACCAGCACGTCCGACGAGTTGGAAGGCCAAATCGTTGGCATATCGCCGCCGGGGGAGTCGCTTAGGCGGCTTGGGGGTGGCTCGTGCAGTCCAGAGTAAAATAGCGGCCGTGTGCGTATAGAAGCGCCGACCCCTCTGGCTGCACGCGAGTGGCCTTGACGACCCCTGCAAATATGGAGTGCGATGGAAACTCGTGTCTGCTTTCCAGAGCGCAATCGAAGCTCGCTAGAGCTCCGTCGAGTATCGGAGCCCCCGTGAACAGTTTGTTCCAAGTCCCCTCACCGAAGCGTGCTTCTCCGGTCAACCCAGTTCGGCCTGAAAACGTGTCTGCCAATCGGATCTGTCCAGCGGAAAGAAAGTTGAGGCTGAAGCACCCAACGTCCAGGATGGCCTGATGAGCACTTGAGCTTCGATTTATGCAGATGGACACCATTGCTGGTTTGTCAGAAAGCGCGCATGCAGCCGTGGCTGTAAGTCCTGTACGCGAGCCAACGTCACCACAAGCCACAATCGAGACAGTGGAGACTTGGTTGCGCATCGCGCTTCGGAAGTCCTCCGGCGGGATAGCACGATCGAGACTAGTCGGGTATAACATTCGCTCCTCCAGAAAGAACCGAATACATATTGCTCAAACGAGATCGGAGAGCATGTCTTTTTCGAAAGACTTCAACTTGCCTGACGTTCCCTTGCGAAGTTGCGCGGGCCAGTCTGGGTTGGCGACGAGTGCGCGCCCGATTGCGACCAGGTCAAATTCATCCTGCGAAAGCCGGTCGAGGAGGTCGTCGATATTTGCCACGTCGGCAACTCGACCGCCCAATGATGCAATGAAGTCGCTGCCGCTGCTTAGGCCGACGCCTCCAACTGTAATCGTGGGTTTACCCGTCAGGCGCTTGGTCCAGCCGGCTAGATTGAGGTTGGATCCTTCGAACTCCGGCTCATGATAGCGCCGGGTGGAACAGTGGAAGATGTCGACCCCAGCTTCCACAAGGGGGGAGAGAAACCGTTCCCATTCTTGCGGAGAATGCGCCAAACGCTGAGTGAAATCCTGCTGCTTCCATTGTGAGACGCGCAGAATCAAGGGGAAACTCGGTCCGACAGCGGCTCGAGCTGCTTTGATAACTTCAGCTGCGAAGTTCCCTCTTCTGCGTAAATCGCCTCCCCAAGTATCCTCCCGCGTGTTTGTGCCTGCCCAGAAGAATTGGTCAATCAGATAACCGTGCGCTCCATGGAATTCGACCGCGTCGAACCCGATTTGTTGCGCTGCACGAGCTCCCTTGGCGAATGCATCTATTACGTCCGCAATTTCGCTCTCCGCCATGGGCGAACCCACGACCCTTCCAGGGACATAAATGCCTGACGGTCCGACCGCTGGCAGGAGGTCGGTTTTGGGCCGTCCTTGGTTGCGCATCATGCCCACGTGCCAAAGCTGCGGAGCGATCTTACCTCCGGCCGCATGGACCGCTTTCACGACGTCTGACCAGCCGGCAAGAGACGCCTCGCCATGAAATGCCGGATGATCAGTTGATTGAGAAGATGCGTGGTGATCGATAGTGGTTCCCTCGGTGACGATCAAACCGACACCTCCTTCGGCTCTTCGGCGGTAGTACGCCAGAACCTTCTCTCCCGGAATGCCATTTGGGGAAAACGAGCGCGTCATCGGTGCCATTACGATCCGGTTTGGCAAGCTGAGCTTCTCTGTTACGAATGGTCGGAACAACGTCTCAATTGAGCTTGTCACGTGCGTAATCTCCTTTGTAGAGGTCTCTAAGCGGTTCTTTGCGTCAGCAGTAATTGCGTGGAAGGTCGCATGCTTGCAGATATTCTCGTCTCAAGCGGGCGACCAACTCGGCGACGGTATCAACGCGACGCACAGATCCGACCCCATGGCCGGCTGACCAAACCTTTGTCCAGCGAACGCGCTGCTTCTCGATTAGCGAACTGTCACTGAAGTCCACCTTCGGATTCACGAGAAAATCGGTTGGATCAATGCCGGCCTGGACCAAGGTTGGCCGGAGCCAGTTCGCCAGTACGTTCGTGACGGTGTTTGTGAGAACCAGATCGTCGATGGTCGAATCGATCAACATGCTCTTGTACTCTGGAACGGCGAGACTCTCTTCGGTGGCGATGAATGCCGTCCCCATCACTGCCAAATTGGCACCAGCCGTCTCGACGGCTCTGATCTCGGCGCCATTTGAGAGCCCTCCGCCAAGGGCGATGGGACCATCGAAGAATTCCCTGACGGCCGACAACAGCGAAAAGCCATTCATCCGTCCTGTATGTCCACCGGCACCCGCTGACACCAGGATCAATCCATCCACCCCAGCGTCGACCGCTTTTTTGGCAAAGGCGACCGAGTTGACGTCGGCGAGCACCGTTCCACCCCAAGCGTGCACGCGGTCGACGATCGGCTTCGGCCCGCCCAATGCCGTGATGACGACCGGCACGCGGGCGTTCTCCAAAACGCTCAATTCATCAGAAAGGCGTGGATTTGTCGGGTGCACGACAAGATTTGCCGCCCAGGGTACACCCGGTCGGTCGCCTAATCGTTGCGTTATCTGTGCTATCCACTCGTTGAGCACTTCGATGGTCCTAGCATTCGCGCATGGAAAACTTCCCAGAACACCATTCGCACACGCAGCGATCACGAGATCGGGCCCCGACACCAAGAACATCGGTGCCGCGATGAGCGGTAGCCTGAGTGCGCCTCCGTACTCGTCCAAAAATGCCAAGTTGGTTGTCCCCCGTGCGATCATAGTTGCTCAATATCGGTCGGAAGATCGAGCAGAAGTCGACCAACAAGCTCGTAGGTCCCTGGTCCGACCATCATGTGCTGCCCGGCGACTTGGACATCGCGAAATCGTCGCTGAATGTCGGAGGTGCGATACACAGCCGTCCCGCCTGCGAGTTCGTAGATGATGTTCACGCATAGTTTGGCGGCTTGAACGGCCTGCGAGGTCGCCAGTCGCAGGTCACGACGATCCTCGGTCGATACCTCGCCACGAAGCGCGCCTGCCCAAGCGGCATCGATTGCTTCATAGAAGAACGCCCGACCCGCGCGCAAAGCAGCTTCAGCCTTTGCGATGCCAGCTTGGGTGGACTGTTTCTCGGCCAGTACGCGCGTGTTTCCTTGCGGGACCTTCTTGCCCGCGAACTCCAAGAAGTCCTCGATTGTCGCCCTAGCGGCGCCTAACGCGACCGAAGCAATGCCGATGGCCAAAATGCCGAAGTTAGGAAACAGGAAGATGGGGTGGCTGCTGCGGCGCTTGCCGAACCGCTTTATCGTCCGGACCGCCGGCACGAATACGTCGCTCACGGCGTAGTCGGTCGAACCCGTGCCCTGCAATCCCATTACGTGCCAAGTATCCATAAATTCAACGTCGGCCGCGTCGAAAACTATCGTAAGGTGTTCCGGCTTGCCTCTCTCGTCCAATTGTATCGCACCGGCCTGATCCACGACGAACGCACCGCCAATTATCCAATGGGCATTGCGAGTGCCTGAACCCCATTGCCAACGGCCCTTGACCAGATAGCCTTCGCTGCCATCGCGGGTCACCGGCTTAGCGCGACCGTTAGGAGCAAAAGCGCCCGCTGCGATCACCCCTGGCTTGCGCAGAATTTGCTTGAATTCTTCAGTCTGCGCGCTCGCCAGCCCGAATGACGAGGTAATGCCGATGAAGACGCACCAAGCCGCTGACGCGTCCGCTTTCGCCAGTTGTTCAACGATCTCGGCGTAGACCCGTGGCGAAAGCTCCTCACCTCCATACTCGGCCGGTGTACAAACCTGATACAGGCCGTCACGAGCCATACGGTCCGCGAGGTCTTGGGGCAAATGCCGGAGTTGCTCGAATTCGGGATGCCGCTTGCGAAGTTCGTCAGCATAGCGGGCGGCAATCATCTTGAGATCGTCCACTTTCCCGATCGATGTCTGCACCGCAATATCCTCCGAAGCGTATATTCATTGGCGACCCAGCATGCGCCGCGCTCAATATAATGCACGCTGCTGGGAGGCCATTTCGGCCAAAAGGAAGGCCGTTTCGGCAAGCAGCGGCCAGCCTTGTGAACCGACGTTGCGACGTAGCGAGTCGCGGTCGGCCACAATCATGTCGGGCTCGTTGGAAACTAACGTTGGCACGCAATGGACCAGTTACGGTGACCTACATCCCATCCCGCCACCGTCTACCCAGTGGCGACTCCAGAACGTTCTTCAGCAATGGTGCCTCGATTGCCGCGGTACGGACGGACGAAACTCGTCGGGTCGCAGCCAGCGACGGGCGAGTTGCCAGCCAGATCCGAACAGGTCCAATCACTTGCGCAGAACAGGTGATTAACGGCCGTCCGCAATTGTCGCCGTGCAACTTCCTACGCGAACAAGCTTTGCCGTAATTGCGATCTAGACGCGTTTTGCGTCGGATGAGCGGCAGCTCTGCCCAGACATTCAGCCCCTCATCGAGCCATACAATGAAGATTAACCGCCGAATATGCCGGCCGGTGCCTCAAGACACGTCGTATCCAACGAGCCACACAGGGCAAGCCGCGCACGAGCCAAAGGAAGTTCATGGCGAGCAAAATATCGGCAAGCCATAATCTTTCCCTCATAGAAAAGACGATCTTCTCCAGACGTATCACCTACGGCAAGCTTGCGCGAGGCGACTATTGCCTGCCTCAACCACATCCATCCGATGACCACATGCCCAAACGCATCGAGATAGATCGTTGCGTTCGCCAACCGCAATTCAGGACTCCCACAACTGAGCAAGATCTGCGTCGCGCTGCTTAGAGCTTCAAGGGCGTCGGTCAGCCGTCCCGCCTCATCTCGCAGGCATTCCTCCCGCAGTGCCTCGACGACCGTATTGCGCACCTGATGAACCAATCGGTCTAGCGCCTCGCCCCGATCACCAATGATCTTACGGCTCAACAGGTCTATGCCCTGTATGCCGAAAGTGCCCTCATGAATATGATTGAGTCTATTGTCTCGATAGAGACGCTCGACCGGATAATCGCGAGTGTACCCGTAGCCTCCGAGAACTTGGATGGCCCACTTGTTCGCCTCCAAACAATGTTCTGCTGGCCAAGATTTCACCACCGGTGTTAGCAACCCCAGCAGCGCCGCATGTGCTTTGGCTTCGTCGGGATTGTCCTCAGTGACCAGCGCATCGATGAGCATGGCGCAGTAGAGGCACAGCGACTGGGCGCCTTCGACTGCCGCCTTCTGTGCCATCAGCATCCGCCTGATATCGGCGTGTTCGATGATCGGCACTTGCCCTTTGGTTGGATCTTTCTGTCCGATCGGACGCCCCTGCGCGCGTGTCCTTGCGTATTCCGCGGAGTAAAGATAGCCGCCCAGAGCGGACATGACAGCTGCATGCCCCACGCCGATGCGCGCCTCGTTCATCATGTGGAACATGTACTCGAGTCCCCGATGGGGCTCGCCGATCAGGTAGCCAAGGCATTCTCCATCCTCACCGAAGTTAAGCAGACAGTTGGTCGTTCCGCGCTGTCCCATTTTGTGATTGAGACCCGCCAGAGCGATGTTGTTATGCGGGCCTACCGAGCCGTCCGGCTGACAGCGCCGCTTCGGGACCAGGAACAACGATATGCCCTTCGTGCCCCCCGGTCCTCCCGGGATCTTGGCAAGCAACATGTGTACGATATTTTCGGAAATGGTCTGGTCCCCACCAGAGATCCACATCTTGCTCCCGCGAATGCGGTAGACGCCGTCGTCCCCGGGGCTAGCCGTTGTAGTGATGTCGGCAAGGGATGAACCGGCCTGCGGTTCAGACAGACACATCGTGCCGAACCATCGTCCCGCAAGCATGGCGGGTAGAAATTGTTGTTTTAACTGGTCTGAGCCGAACGTGCGAAGCAGATTCGCCGCGGCGATTGTGAGGAACGCATAGTTCGTCACTGCCGTGTTAGCGCAGGTGAAGAGACCACCCACCGCGGTATGGACCACCCAGGGCGCCTGCAGGCCGCCAATGTCCTCGTCGAACGGAAGTGCGAAGAAGCCAGCTTCCGCATACGCTTTCAACGCCTCACCGGTTCCAACGGGCATTACGACCTTGCCCCCGACAAAGCGCGGCTCGTTCGCATCGACTTCGGCAGCTATGGTAAGAAATTGCTTTTCGGCCATTTCCTGAGCGACGTCGAGGATTGCTTGCAAAGCAGCCCTATCGTAGGAACCATACCTCGACTGCCGCAGCAATCGCTCGATATCGAGAAACTCGAATAGGATGAAATCGAGATTGCGGCGGTCAACGATCACGGACATTGCGGTCTCCCCAAATGAAAAATAATGGCCGCTGAGGTGCTCTTTGAGCATCTGTACGAGCCATCCGGCGCTGCATGGCGGTATTGCGGTGCGCACAGCACGACTTCCAATCATGACTGCTCTTGTCAGTCATATAGCCTGCCCGAATTCTGGCGGAGCGAAGGGTCCGCTTCGCGCCATGCACGGCAACGTTCATTTTCGTCTTCAAGCCGGACTCTTACAAAGGCTTTGGGGCGGGGAGCGGTCTCAACAGGAACCCGGCGAAATTGATGACACCATACGCGACGATCGCAGCCGCTGCGACGGCGTAAAGTCCGGAAAGCGTCTGTGTGAACCCGGCCAAGACCGCAATAGCAATAATGACGGGTCGCAGAATTGCGGCACAGACGGGAATTCCGACCTGTGCGGCTCCCTGGAGCGCAAACGACAAGGACAAACCGAGGCCAAAGAACGCATAGCTTGGGCCGAGGTGCCGCAAGTACGCGACCGTAGCATCACGCACAGCGGGATCGCTGGTAAAAAGGTTTGCCCAGGTTTCGGGCGTCAGATACGCGAGACCACCAACCGCGCCGCATAAAAGAAACGCTACCGTCGCGCCAGTCAAAGCGATGCGGCGCGCTTGTGCGAGATCGCCGCGCCCGATCGCCTGGCCGACGAGGACGGTCAATGCAGAGCCAATGCCGAATGTAAGGGGGATCAGGAAGTACTCGAGACGTGAGCCGAGGCCGTATCCGGCAAGCGCTGCCAGTCCATACGGTGCGACAAAGGCGGTCACGAAGAGCGTCGTCACACTCGAAAAGAGGGAGATCAACGACGACATCAAGCCGACCCGTAGAATGTCGCGAAAGTGTGCGTATCGTAAGGACGTCCCTGTAGGTCTCAGCGACAATCCGCCAACGTCACGCCGGATACGCCGCGTGAGAATGATCAGTGCGAAGCATTGCGCGGCCGGCGCAGCAAGCCCTATGCCAATAATGCCAAGGCCCGCAAAGCCCGCGACGCCGAAAGTGAGCAGGTAGCCGAGGGGCATCTGCATCAGGGATGACATAAGCATCCATCGTCCAGGAAACGCTGCGTCGCCGAGGCCGCGGAAGGTCGAAGCCAATGCTTGAAGGGTCCAGGTGACCATCGCGCCGGCAAAGAAACCTGTCGCGTAGGTGATAGCAGCGTCGATTGCGGCGGCGTCACCGGCGCCTCGCGCGTTTGCGAAGACTCGGAAGATGGGCCGCCCAAAGCCGATCATGACGACCATGAAAGCCAAGCCGGAAACCATCGCAATGATTAAGCCATGGACCGCTAGATCGTGCGCATCGGTGCGTGACTTGCGTCCGGTCGCACGCGCGACGGCGGCTGCTATACCGCCGCCTATGCCACCCGCAGCAAGCGTCTGCATCAAGATCACGAACGGGAAAACAAAAGCGAAGCCTCCGAGCGCTGCCGTCCCAATCTTGCCTGCCATAAAGGCATCGAATGTATTCGCGGCAATTTGCGAACACATGACCAGTGTTGTTGGCCAGGCAAGCCGCGCGATAGGCCCTATCGCGGCAATTCGAGAAGCAGCCAGGATCATTGCTCAGTCGTTTCGGCCTTGGGCCGCGCGGGGTTCTCATAAATCAAAAGCGTGGATGTCGCAGACGCGCAAAGTCGTCCCTCTCCGTCAGTGAGAGTGGCCTCCGCAAAAGCCGCCCTGCCACCCATCGAGATCACACGGCCCTCCGCGCGCACCGGCCCGCTCTTCTGAGTGAGGGCGCGCTGAAAAGCAACTTTCAATTCGAGGGTCGTATAGGTTTGACCGATTCGCAGCTTCGAATGCACGGCGATGCCGCAAGCGCTGTCGAGCAACGTCGCGGCATAGCCGCCGTGCACAGTGCCAATCGGGTTGTATACTGAACGATCTGGTGAGCCCTCGAATACGACCTGGCCCCGGTCAAGCTTTGTCAGCTCCAATTTCAAGGTTTGCAGCATGGGCGCCCTGATGCCATGGGCGCGCATCGCCAAAAGCTGATCATATCCGTCGAGTTCTGACAGGGTCGCCAACAGGTCAGAACTAGCGCCGCCGATCTCCCGAGTACGACTATCGCTCACGTCAGCCTCCGCCTGTGTACCTGGATGCTTAGCTATTGAGCGGTAGCGCTCGAGCCTGCCGGAAATTGCTCCATTGCGTCTCATCGCTAACCAGTAGCGCCCCAAGACGCGCCGCACGCGCGATATAATGCAACGCTGTTGGGGGCCATTCCGGCCAAGGAGGAAGGCCGTTTCGGCAAGCGACGGCGGCGAGACGTATGAGCGGAATGGAAGAGTTGCGATGTAGCAATTGCCCGTAATCAACAAGAACCGCGCCGGGCCCATTGGCAATGAACGACCTTCCGTGGCTGTCGATCGCCGTTCTACATCGTTGCTCTAGCGGTGAACGTGCTGCTGGGTTTCTGCATCGGAGCGGAATTCGTCGTTACATTCGTTTCTGAAAGGCAAGCTTCGGCGGACAGCCTCAAATTGCACGTTGGCGCCGGCGTGAGTTGTCCGGAAGAGTCTCTCTCAAATAACCATCTGGCGTTATGCCCGTCCAGCGTCGAAAGGCACGCCTAAAAGTGGAGGCATCGCAATACCCGAGCAGTTCGGCGACATCGCGAACCGGCATCTCCAGTAGATAAGCACGGGAAAGTTCGGTGCGCAGCTCTGCCAACAGTGCGGTAAAGCTCCAACCCATCTTCGATAGCCTTCTCCGAAGAGAGCGTTCCGATACGTTGAGGGCCGCTGCGACTTCTGAAGCACGCAAGGATTGGTCGCGCGCAAGCGATAGAATTTCGGCTACACGATCAGGCAATCCTTCTTCCGACGCAATACTCGCAAGTACATTCTCGGCCAGGCGGCCATGCGCCCGGGAATACGTTGAGAAGGTCCCGGAGAGGGGCGCATCGATCGCCGCCTGCGGCATGATCAGTCTGTTCCGACCGGCCTTGAACGTCACGGGAATCCCGATTTCCGCACGATACGCAGCAATGTCCGTTGGAGCATAGTCCAGTTCGAGACGGACTTCAGCAAGATCTGCGCCTAGCTGTGAAAGAGTCTGCAGATTGCTGGCGAAGAAGAGGTCCGGAACGAAGTTCGTAAAGCCTTTCAAGCGGATAGGGTGCTTGTACTCGAAAACGACGTTTGACCGTCCAGTGCTCAGGGTAGCCGCATTTGGCGGATGAGACTGAAATATCCGCATATACTTGATACTCGTCTGCAGCACATGGCGGGCGGTTGGCGCGCTCACGATCGCGTAACTCAATGGACCGAATCCATTTATCCGGACCTTCTTGCCAATTCGTAGCCCTAACAAATCGTCGCCTGTCGCACTTTTGGCGAACAGAGCAAGCCGGTAGAGACGTCCTTGGCGATCAAGTTTCTTAAAGCCAAGATCACTCGTCACCGACCGATGATCGATGCCGAGAGTTTCAAGGTGCTTGACGAGCACCGGTTCGAAGGCAAGCCGTTTGATAGTCAACTTGACGACCGATCGCTTGGAAAGTTGGGAATGTCGCTGCCGTCTACCTTTCGTCGCGAGGCATCGCGTGGAGACCAGCGAGGGCCTTGCGTTGGGCCATTAGCTGACGTGCCGCCGCTAGAGTCACCGGCCATGGAGGCATTCTCCCTTAGCTTCGACTATCCGACGGCTAACGGGGCAGTTTCGGCCAGATAGGGGGGCTGCTTCGGCCAACCGGCGTTCCGTCCGCATATGACTGGTCTTTCCTCGGGTCTGATGAAACGTCAGGGAGCGATCTTGCGCAGCGACGACGGACGGCGTTTCAGCGCACCGCGCTCGCCAGCTCGCTAGTGGCATCGATGTCGAACAGATCGAGCATGCGGCGGCCGACAGCGTGCTCGACCATGTCGTCCAGGTTTTGCATGGAAGGCGGGGTACCGGCGGCGCGATGATCGCGCCCACTTCGGACAGTGCCGTCAGGGTCCGCACGTCGTCTCTCCCGTGGTTTTGCGGGCCAAGGCGCCTGTACACCCGCGCTATACTCACGGCCAAGATTAGGCGGCCAATACCATCAACTCAAATAATGATTGATGATAGTATTGATCATCAGAAATGATAATACTCGGCGAGCTAAAGGGAAAGCGGGGGAGATAAGGCAGACGCAACATTTCCTGTGCTGGCCGCGGAGAAGAACGTCACCCGCGCGGCCCGCCAGCTTAACATCATGCGACTCCGCTAATCATGCAGATCGCAAAACTCCAAGAAAGTGTGGCGAAAGGCTCTTCGATCGCAGCGTTCAGGAGAAAGACACTGACCAGCGCCGGCGAGGCGGTACTGCGTCTGACCGAGCCCAATGTACGCGACGCAGAGTACGTGCGGCAGGAATGGCATAGCTCGGCGGCCGCATTTCCGGCAGGGGTCTCGGTAGGTCTCATTACTTCGGTCGCTCAAAGCACCATGGCGATCTCGTCGCCCGCTGCTGCCCCGATATCTCGTTGTCCGCCTGCGAGGGCTACACCGAGACGCTGATCGATTGGGTCAACTCCGGTCAGCTCGATTTCGCGCTGATCAACGTGCCGCGCAGGCGGCTTACCCTGGCCCGGGTACTACGTGATGCAAGAGGAAATGGTATTTGCCGACAGGAAAAAGAGCCTAACCGAGCTCCGATCAAATTGCGTTTCGACCACGTCGCAGATTTCGACCTCGTACTACCTTCGAAATGGCATGGCTAGAGGCTCATGCTGGACCAGCACACCGCCGTGGTCGTGGAAAACCGCGTCGGCGCGTCGGGCCGAGCGTCTTATTCGGTAGTGTCTCAGTTTGAAATTTCACTGAGCAATGTTGCAACGAACGCCGGTTAGGCTGACTTGAAGACCGGCCGCGTCCTGCTTGATCTGCTGCATTGACAGGCCAGTCCAATGGGCTTGGAAGGCTTCCGGACTTGCATAGACCTCATACAGCATGACCGTGTCGGGTTCCTCCAAGGGCACCAATATCTCGAACGTTAGGGTGCCGGGTTCGGTCGCAAGGCAACGTTCGGCGTGAGCCTTCAGGTGCTTCAGGTATTCATCCCGCTTCCCCGGAGCGGTCTTAATGGTCGCTATGATTGCTAGTTTAGCCATTACATTTCCTCCCCTTGTGAAGCTTACCGCTAACCCTTCTTCCATCGGGCGGAAGCCGCCGCTCGGGCAATCTCTGATCGCTCTTGGGAGAAAGAACTCTAGCGCGGACCTTTGCGCCCTTGCGACCCGCCCTTGGCGCGATTGGGGGCCTTCCCTGTCGGTTCCTCGATCTCGCCGGTGGCAATCCTGCCAACCATAATGGCTGCGCCGATTACGTCGCCCGGACGCTTCTCGCCTTTTGGTCCTCGCGCCATTTATCTGTCCCTAAGCTGCCTCATCCTGATCGTCTTCACTGTCACGATTCAGCAAGTCGGCTGCGCGCCGCTCGACAATATCTTCACTAAAATCGGCGAAGAAATTCAACTGCGGATCGTTCGGAAACACCTTGCTCATATGCTCAACGCGTGACACAAAACCGATGAAGGCGAAGATCCACGACCCGAGCTTCCCTGAAACTCACTTCGATGGGGTCAGCGTCCCCTTTTTAGCCGTCCGGCGCATTGCGTCCCTGTCCAACTCCGGAACGATTGAGCATTCGTCATCCGCTGGAACGATAAACCCAGCAACTCGATTACGACCTTCGTGCTTAGCACGATAAAGCGCTGAATCCGCTCCGGAAACGAGCCGCTTTGCATCGCCAAGCCCGCTTCTTGCAAAGTGTGCGATGGCGCTTACGCCAATGCTTGCCGTAACGTATCCTCCACACTCCAGATTGCCGTCGTGGGGAATTCGAAGGCGCTGAATGGTAGTCCGGACTAGTTCGGCAACGCTGAGCGAGCCTGCAGCATCTACTTTTGGAAGAATTATTGCGAACTCCTCACCTCCAATTCTAGCGGCGATACCTTGTTGGGCCGCAGAAATGGAGTTCAGAATACCGCCGATTTGACGGAGACAGTCGTCGCCCGCTTGGTGGCCGTAACAATCGTTGAACGCCTTGAAATGGTCGATGTCGAGCAACAGAAGCGAGAGCTCTTTGTCTTGCGGGCCCAATTCCTCCTCCAGAGTTTTGTCGAATGCACGGCGATTGAAGAGACCCGTCAAGCCGTCCATCAGCGCCATGGCATTTAGTCGGTCTTCCAACGCCTTCCGCTCGGTGATGTCCCGAACGACGAGCACCGCTCCTTTTGATTTCCCCGATTTCGAGCAGTATGCCTTTGAACTCCCTTCGACCCATACGATGGTTCCGTCTGGCTTGATGACACGACTGGTAAATCTCACACGCTCAGCGGTCCCCGACTCAATGATCGTTTGAGCTTCGAGCAACTTGCCAAGGTCGTCTGGATGAACGAAACTCTCAGGGCCTTTTGCCAGGAGATCTTTGGCGTCCCACCCGAGTACATGCGTAGCCGATGGAGATACGTAGGTCGGGACGTTGCCCGGGCCGAGGCAGATGATGACGTCATTGCTGTTCTCGGCGATGAGACGAAAGATTTCATTCTCTTTTTCAGCGGTTTTTGCCTCGGAATGACTGCAGTTCGAGAACGCAGTTCGTACCAAAGCCCAAAATTGAACAGCTCGCGAAATCGTTCTCACCATCAAGACACCGTCCGAAGCGAACTGAAAGCTCTTTCCGTATGAGCACCGACAAGTGTGAACATCGGACAAAAATGAGCCGCAAGCGCTCCAGCGATGGTTAATGGGAGTTAAATGTTGCGCAAGGGGATCTCCGTTTTGACCCGAAAAAAAGGGCCCCGTTAACCAGGGCCAGTCGAGGAGAAGGTTTGCGCGGTGATCCGCCATCTAAAAACGTGTTGCGTTTCAACGACTGAAAAACTCGTTTCGGTATTATTGCGCGGTCTCATGGCTCCCCTCGCACGCGAGACTCTCAGAGAAATATCTCCTTCTCCATGGGCGGAATCTCCGTATCAAGCCGCCAATGCGACCGTTCGTCTGAAGTACAGGCTCATTCATGCTCATCGTTGAACCCGATAGCGCCATGAAATTGGACGGCCTCCTCGACGACCTGCAACGCATATGTTCGGCTGTCATACTTTGTAATCGAGGCGCTAGGCCGTCTTTTCCATCGTCCCGACGCTGTCGACGACGTTGACTGCCTGATCCCGCAAAGATCGTTTGAGCACCTTACCGAGAGAATTCCGCGGTAGTGCGTCGACTATGAATACGTACTTGGGCTTCTTATATCCGGCGACCAGGTTGCGCACGTGTTCGACAACTGAGGACGGCGTCGGGCTTGTGCCTGGACATCGCTCGATAAAGGCCGCAACCGCCTCTCCGAAGACGGCATCGGGCACCCCGATAACAGCGGCGTCGGCGACCTCGGGATTCTGCAGCAGGGCCTGCTCGACTTCCTTGGTATAGATATTGAAGCCGCCGCTGAGGACCATATCCTTCTTGCGATCGACGATATAGAGGTAGCCGTCGTCGTCCGCCTTGGCGACGTCGCCCGTATGTATCCACCCGTCCTTGATGGTGTTCGCTGTCTCGTCGGGCCGATTGTAGTAGCCCCGCATCACGGAGTATCGGCCTGGCTGCCCTACGCGTACGAGTAGTTCGCCCGGCTCACCGGTCTTCACCTCAACACCTGCATCATCGACGATCTGAACCTCGACGCCGGGCGTCGGACGGCCGATCGAGGAGGCGTGATCGAACTGCTCCTCATGCGACAGCGAGGTCACGCCTCCCACCTCAGTCATCGCAAAAAACGACACCAGACGTACGTCCGGAAGCAGCGCAAGAAACTGCCGCTTCAGTTCGACCGGGAATGCTTCGCCCGTCACGACGATGCGCCTCAGCGATGCGCAGCGCGAGGAATCGCCCTTGATCTCGGGAAGAAGCATCCGGCATACCGTCGGGACCATGCCGACGACGGTGATCTTTTCCTTTGCGATCGTGTCGACGGTCTCACGCGGATCGAATTTCTTCATGACGACGAGCGTGCCGCCGAGCGTCAGCGAATTGGCGAGCCGGGCAAAGCCGGTGCGATGGGCGAGCGGCGTCGTCACGAGATAGCGGTCTTCGCTCGAAATTCCCCATTCGATGGCGTTCACGAAACAATGCTGAACCACAACGTTCGCGTGGGTTATGATGGCTCCCTTCGGCTTTCCGGTGGTTCCCGAAGTGTACATGATGATGGCGTCATCCGACTCGACGGACAAACGCGGCAAATGACCGAGTTCCGACTTTCTGAGTTTCGCGTACTCGACGGCGCCCTCCAAGCCGCTTCCCGTGGTGATCCAGATAGCGTCCGGATTGGCCTGCAGAACTTCGGAGATGGACGCGCCATCCCCTTCGAAAACAATCGCCAGGGGCTGACTGTCGGAGCAGATATGCTGCAGTTCATGTGGTGTCAGCCGCGTCGTGACCGGGATCACGATCGCGCCTACCGAGAATGCCGCATAGAACAGTTCGACGATCTCGACGCCGTTGGGAAGAAACACGACAATCCGATCGCCCGGACCGACGCCTTGCGACTGAAGACCGCTCGCGACGCTCCGGATTCTACGGTCGAGATCCCGGTAGGTGAGCCGTTCGTCGCCGCAGACCAGGGCAATCTTGTCAGGGTAACGCACGGCTTGCGCGCTAAGTATGGTTTCCAGGCGCATATCGAATGCCTCAGACGACGTTAAAGGCTGGATACTGGACGTCGTCGGAAAGCCGATCCCACGCCACTTCGACGCGTTGGCCGATTTTGACCGTATCCGCGTCCTTGTTCAGGATGTTTCCAAGAATGCGCACGCCTTCCTCGAGCTGGACGGTTGCGACCGATAGCGGAAGCCGGCCGTCGAGACCCGGACCGGGAACGCGGATCACGGTGCAGGCGTAGATCGTACCCTTGCCAGATACCTCGCGCCATTCCAGATTCCGGCTGCCAGTGAAGATGCTCACCGGACGCGGATAGTGCTGAAACTGTCCGGTGTCCTTGCAGTACTGCAGCACCAGCTTTCCAACCTTGGTACCATCCCAAAACGGCTTGGTGTCTACGTAAACCGAAGCTTTCGGGATAGGACGTCCCGCCTTTTCTTCAGCCATTTTATGCCTCCAAAATCATAGCGGCGCTGGTACCCCAGTTCCGCGCATAAGGAATAACGCCGATGCCGGTCACCAGCGCGTTCTTCGGATTTGCTACCTGGCGTCCGCCGCCTTCCCCGAACAGCTGTCGAACGGCCTCGGCCAAATTCAGCCCCCCGCTGGCCAGCCCGGGTTGACCGGCCGAGATCTGGCCTCCTCCCGTGTTGAGCGGCAGTGTTCCCTTGTGCGAGAGATCGGTATCGAGGGTAAAATCGCTGCCTTGACCGCGTTTGCAGAATCCGAAGTCCTCGAACTTCATCATGACGGCGATGGTGAAGTCGTCATAAGGCTGGAACATGCGAATGTCCTTCGCTGTCAGGCCTGATTGCTTGAACACCTTCGGCGCTATCGCCGAGAAGCCGGTCTCGGTGATTTCCGACAGCGGTTGATTGCCGTTAAAATTCGTCACTTCGGCATAGGCCGTGGGAAATACCATTTTGGTGATCCCAAGGCTGCGAGCCTTTTCTTCCGTCGTTACGAGAAAAGCGTTCGCGCCGTCGCAAAACATGACGCAGTCGAGAAGACGCAGCGGGTCGGCAATAACGCGCGACTTTTCATAGTCAGCCATCGTAATCGGCGTCTTGAACTTCGCGTAGGCATTCTCGTTATGTAGAGCATGCTCTCGCTGCGTGATGGCGATCTTTCCTAGCGCCTCCGACTTGATTCCAAACTGATGGTTGTACCTGCTCATCAGAAGCCCGAACGTTGCCGGCGGCCCCTGGACGCCGGGTGGATCCTGGAATTCCGAACGGTAAGCTCCGTAGTTGGCGCGCCACGCAGTGCTTGGCGCGTCGGCGGACAAAACGACGACGACCTCGCAATGTCCGTCGCGAATAGCGGAGGCCGCGCGGGCAACGCCTCCGGTCGCCGAGCAGCCGCCCGTTCCGCCGTAGTTGAGCCAGGTCGGCGTGAGGCCCAACGCCTCGGTCATGTAGACGGCGAAAAACGGATTGGGACATTCGCTCAGCGGTGTCGTCACCGACAGACCGTCGATGGCATCCTTTGAAATTCCGGTTGCGGCGAGAAGCTTAGCCAAGGCCTCGCCCCCGAGGTCGAACGCGCTGCGTCCGGTCTTGAAGTCGATCGCCGTCTCCGAATAGCCGGCGATTACGATGTCGCGTTTCTTCGCAGTCATTGTTATTCTCCGCGGAATTCTGGCGACCGCTTTTCACGAAAGGCCTTGAGCCCTTCGTCGCGATCCTTGGTGAAGTAGAGCAGGAAGGAAGCGTCACCCTCGGCGTCAAAGCCATCCGCAAGCGACATGTCGATGCCACGGTCGATCACGGACTTCGTCATCATCACCGGGATCGGTGCGTTGTCGCTGATGCTTTTGGCGATCTCGCGGGCCTTTTCGAGTGCTTTTCCCTGCTCCGTGACGTGATTGAGGATGCGATAGCGCTCGGCTTCCGCGGCGGTGATCCGCCTGCCGGTCCACATCAGTTCCTTTGCGAGCGGCTTGCCTATCAGCCTTGGAAGCGTCTGGGTGCCCCCGCCACCGGGCATCATTCCCAGCTTGATCTCGGGCAGACCGAATCTTGCGTTCGCTCCAGCGACAATGATGTCTCCGACGAGTGCAAGCTCAAGGCCACCGCCCAACGCAAAACCTTCGATTGCGGCTATCAGTGGCTTGGTAAAGCCGCCGATGTCCTTGAAAAGCCTATTCACCTTCCGGGTCCTCTTGCGGAACCGGTAGAAATCAAAATAGCCATTTTCCTCGATCTGGAATTCGCTGGTGTCGATACCCGTACAAAATGCCTTGTCGCTACCAAGCAGAATGACCGCCCGCACCTTCCTGTCGTGCTCGACTTCATTGAGGATCGCGAGGATCTCGTCGGCCGTCTGTTCTCGAAGCGAATTCAGCTTGTCAGGCCGGTTGATCGTGATTTCGACCCACCCATTTTCCCGGTTCAGGATAACGTCCTGGTAATTCATGTCTCTTCGTCTCCGATGATTTCAATGTTCGGTTTGGGATTCGCCGCCCATGGCGGCTGCGATCTGAGCGTGAAGTTCGGCGATTTTGCCCGGGTCGGACCTCGCTTCGTCGCTGATCCGGACTTCGAGCGCTACCTTGGCTGGAGGGCTCAACACCAGCGCGCGGTCGGCCATTTCGAGCGCGTCGTCAATCCGGTGTGTAATCAGCAAGCAGGTCTTTTGAAATTCGCGCGCTATCTGAAGAAAGTCGCGGCGCAACGTTTTCGACGTGACATGGTCGAGCTGACTGAACGACTCGTCGAGGAATACGATTTCGGGGTCGATGGCGAGCGCGCGGGCAAGCGATACGCGCTGCCGCATGCCTCCCGAAAGCTCATGGACATATTTGTCGTCGGCGCCGTCAAGACGTACTCGCGCAAGCCACTCCCTGGCGCGCGTTCGCGCCTGCGACCTGGGTTTTCCCAGAATGAGAAGTCCCAGCTCGACGTTTTCGACTGCCGTGCGCCACGGCAAGAGCCTGTCCGTCTGGAAGCTTACCGAAAGCCGTCCCTTGAGCGCTTTAAAGGATGCGTAGGGATCGAAGCCGGCCACCCGAATCTGGCCGGAGTTCGGGCACGTCGTCCCCATGATCAGATTCAAGACGGTGCTTTTTCCGGCACCGGTCTGCCCGAGAAGAACCACGATTTCACCGCGGCGGACACTCATCGAAAGGTTATCGACCGCCAGATAGGTGCCGAACGTCTTCGTGACGTCGCGAACCTCAATAAGATTGTCTTCGGTCATCTTACCGTCGCCTCCGCACGCCATTTCAGGAAGATTTTCTCCAGACCGTTCACGAATGCCTGCAGCAGTAGATTCAGGATTACGAGGAAGAAGGTCCATGCCAGCACCTGATCGATCCGAAACGTCGATTGGGCGAGGTTCATGCGCGCGCCGATACCGACTGCGGATGCAACGAGTTCGGCGAAGATCACCATGCGGATTGCGTAGCCGATCACCGATTTCGTGGTCAGGAAGATGTAGGCCACGATGTGCGGGAGAATGAGGTAGCGAAGCATCTGCCAGCGCGATGGGCGGAAGCTCTCGATCATATCGACGAGTTCCTTCGGTAACGCCCGTACGCCTTCGTAGACGTTGAGAGCGTAGAACGGCAGCAGGATGACAAGCAGAATGAAGAAAATTCGCGATTCCGGATTTTTGAACCAGAACACCGCAATCAGCATCCACGACAACGCCGGAATGCCGGTATCGATAACGACAATGGCCTTCAGATATGGGCGAACGGAAGGAAACATTCCCATCGCGAGACCGATAAGCACCCCCACAACCATCGCAATCGCGACGGAAATGGCGAGACGCACGAGCGTGACGACGACGTGGTAGGGATCCGAAAAGAAAAGCTCCCGCGCCGCGTTCCAGACGGTCACGGGCGACGGCATGATGTAGTCCGGCACGAAGCGGCTGGTTATTTCCATTGCCGCAAGAAGGACAACGACAACAACGCACGTCGCGAAGATATCGCGTTTGCCCTCTGGATTCTTCCGCGCCGCGGTCGCTCCAATCAGGGGTTTGATGAGTGCCGCAGCGACTGAGCGCTCCGGACGCGACGTTCGATCGGCTTCCACCGCAATGGACATGGGTCTTTCCGTCATGATTGTCAGGAAGCAAAGAAGTGTTGATCGACCGGTTTGGTCAGCAGGCCGTTGCGCGCCAGAAACTCGCTCGCAAGCAGTATCGACGATCTCGAGAGTTCATCGCTCATAGGCCGGTAGTTGAAAGCTAGGCGCTTCGAACTGATGGCCTCCTTGAGCGTGTCTGGCGCAACGCCGGTCTTGCTGCCAAATAGATCGACGGCCTTCGCCGTATCCGCATTGATGCCGCTTAGGCAATCTTCGAAGACCTTGCTGACCTTCGCTGCGATGCCAGGATTGGCGTCGGCCAATTCCTTCCGGATCGCCACACCGAAATAGGGTAGCTCCAGCCCTCCCGAAAGCCGTCTGTAGACGTCGCCCGCCTTCAGGATCACACGCAAGTCAGGCTTCTTCATCAGACCCGTCGTTATGTTTGGCTCCCACGACAAGGCCGCATCGGCCCGATCGGCCATCAGCAGCGTCACCGACGCGGCAGGATTGTCGACGTTCTGGATCGTCGCCTCTTTTTCGATGTCGAAACGGAACGCCTCGTTGATGAGGGCCCTGACCATGCGATAGGTGCCGGTCGACTGCAGGGCCGCGATCGTCTTGCCTTTGAGCTGCGACACGTTGTCGACGCCACCCTTAGGCGCCAACAGCGCGATCATGTTGGCGTCGGTGATCGTACAAAGGTATTTGATGGGCACGCCGGCCTGGTAGCGGGCGGCAAAGGTATCCCAACTACCGATGCAGACGTCGTAGTTTCCAGCGACGAAGTCGTTGTAGTAGGTCGACACTGCCGTATAGGGGGCAGGATCGGGAAAAGAGAGACCGTGTTTGCTGCCAAGATTGTTGGCGAGAATGTACTGAACCGGCAATACCGTAAAACCCGGCTGCAGCGATGCCCATCGCACCCGAATATCCGCCGCTGCCAGCGCATGCCGGAAGGACGATGGCAATGCAAATGAGCTCGCGGCCGCTGCGGCGAGTAAGCTTCGCCTAGAAAAGTGCGCCATTTTCTCCTCCCGGGATCGGTGCGTGGACCGCGTCTTTTCTTGCTTTTGGCTCGCTGGGCCTCGGTCCGGAAGATCGAAGCGGATCTCGGTCCGAAACTTGAGTTGACCGTAAACTTGCCAAAGTCGGGACGATAGCGCATTTTCGACCCCCTACCGTTCCATATATGGGACAAAACGGATTGGGACGGGGACCACCCAGGTTGAAGGAATGCAGGCCATGACCAGAAAACTGGACCTGAACGCGCTCCTGCTGTTTTTCGAGGTCGTTAATGCCCGCAGCATCAGCAGCGCGTCGAAAAAGCTCGATATTCCGAAATCCACAGTCAGCCGTAAGCTGATGTTTCTGGAAGATCAGCTCGGTGCCGTCCTCTTCAAAAAGGGAGGCCGCAAGCTTGCCGTCACCGACATCGGTCAAGCTCTCTACGAGCACTGCGAACGCATCGCGGCCGAAATAGAGGAAGCGGGTCTCGGCACGACGCGCATGCAAACCGAACTGCGGGGAATGCTCCGGGTCAGCATGCCCGTGGATTTCGGCACCGGTTGGCTAAGCAGCGCAATCGCCGCATTCGCCGTCAGTTATCCCGATATCCATCTCGTGATCGACGCCAACAGCCGCTGGATCGACGTATCGGTCGAACCCTACGATGTCGCGGTGCAACTGGGCACTCTTCCCGAGACGCACGGCGGCATCCGCCACCTGGCAAGCATTACGCGCGGCGTTTATGCGAGCCCGTCGTTCCTGGAAAGAAAGGGAGTTCCCCTCAGCGTAGACGATTTCGAACGCTTCGATTGCATCGTAACCGAACATCAGCGGGCCGAAGGCGTCTGGAATTTTCGCAGCGGGCTTGGTGTAAAGGTGATCGACGTAGTCGGACGGATTTCCGTGAATCATATCGGCGTCGCGCGCGAACTGGTGATCGGTGGGGTCGGACTTGGCATCCTCCCGAACATCATGTGTCAGAACGATGTCAGGGCGAAACGGCTAGTGCGTGTGCTCACCGACTGGGAAAGTCCGTCACTGCAGGTCAGCGCGACATTTCTCGGCAAGCGCAAGGAATCGCGGCGCTTGCGCGCATTTCTCGATTTCATGGAGGGCAAGCTCAAGATCGAAGGAAGCCCCGGCCAGCCTTTGCCGGCGCTGCAAGGCGCAGCTGAAAAGTCAAAGACCTGACGATAACGTATGGATGGGCCCGCCTAGACCACACCGCAGTTCTGATAGACGTGCTTGATCTCGACAAAATCGTTCAGCGCCTCGTAACCATGGAGGCGGCCGAGACCGCTGCGGCGATAGCCACCCGTCTCGGCTTCGGCAAACAGCTTGTTGTGGTCGTTGATCCAGACCGTGCCATTCCGCAGCGCTCGCGCCACCCGCATCGCGCGTGCGCCGTCGTTGGTCCATACACTGGCTGAGAGGCCATACTCGCTGTGATTAGCCCTGGCGACGGCCTCCTTCTCATCTTCAAATTTCTCAATGACCACTAGCGGGCCGAAGATTTCCTCCTGAACGAAGAATGCAGCGGTGTCGCGGTGCGCGACAAGCGTCGGCGTGAGAAAGAACCCCCCGGAAAGATCGCCGTCCGGCCGCCCCCCGCACAGGACAATCTCGTCGGCAACGTCCATAGTTTCTGCAATCCGTCTGGAGACGTTCTCCAGAGAGGCCGCGTCGATCAGAGGTCCCATCTCCACTGCGGTTTCTGTGCCTGCTCCAACCTTGATGCGTGCGAGAGCGGACCCGAGTGCGGCCTTCATTTCGTCGTAACGCGAAGCGTGCACCAGCACGCGGCGGGCTGCGGTGCATTGCTGCCCGGCGATGATCGTAGCCGCCGCAGCGAGCTTCGGAGCGATATCAGCCACGTCCGCATCTTCGAACACAAGACAGGCCGATTTTCCGCCCAGCTCAAGCGACAGCTTCTTCATGGTCGGGGCCGCCGCTGCCATAATGCGCTGGCCCGTGGCGTTTGAACCGGTGAAGCTTATGACGTCCACTTCGGGTGAGGTGACGAGATATTGCGCAACCTCATGCCCCTCTTCTGAGAGCAGATTGACGACTCCTTTGGGCAACCCTGCGATTTCGTGGAGGCATTTTACAAGCTCGGCGGTAATCAACGCGGTTTGCGGCGCAGGTTTGATAACGACGGTGCAGCCCGCGCAAAGCGCAGGCGAAAGTGCGCGGATTAAAAGCACTGCAGGCGCATTCCATGGAATGATGAGCCCGGCGACACCGGCCGGTTCCTTGAGCAGGGTCGAATATGCTCCGGGTTCGACTTCGAACACATGTCCGGGAATGTAGCGCGTCAAGCCGGCATAGTAGCGTATCTCCGATACGCTGCTGGCGATCTCGCCGCGCGAATGCGCGAGCGGCTTTCCATTCTCCAATGTGAGAAGACGCGCCAGTTGCTCGCCGCGGCTCTCCATAAGATCGGCCCATCGCAGCATCACGAGTTGGCGGAGCCGTGCATTCTGTGCCCACTCGGGACGGTCAAAAGCGCGGCGTGCCGCGCCAACGGCCGCTTCTGCATCCGCGGCGCCGCTCGCTGCATAACCTCCCAGGAGCTGCCGGCTCGACGGATCAATACTCTGCGCCGTTCGGCCGGATTGAGCCGGCTGCCAGAGACCGTCGACGAGATTGCGAGCCTGCATTGACGTCATGAAATGCTGATCCTGGATGTTGCTTGCGAAGCGCACAGCACGACGTGACCCGGCGAGTGGGAGCCCTTCTGCCGGGTCACGTTCGATGCTGGCCTTAGAGTCCGGTAAATTTCGGAGCGCGTTTGGCATTAAAGGCCTCGACACCTTCCCTGAAATCCGCCGATTGGCGCAGGCGGCTGTAGCAATGGCCCTCGAGTTCGATCGCGATGGCCAGCGTCGAATCCTCGGTATCGTTGAGGAGTTTCTTTGCCGTGCGCTGAGCCAACGGCGAGAACGTGCGAAGCTCGTCCACGAGCTTGTCGGTTGCCTTTTCCAGCTCGGCATCGGGCACGCACTCGGTCGCGATTCCCCATTCCAGCGCCTGCTTTCCGGAAATCCGCTTCGAACGCATCACGATGTCCTTGGTGCGGGTGATGCCGATCATTTTCTGCAGGCGCGCGGATCCGCCCGAACCGGGAATTTGTCCGAGTTTCTGCTCCGGCAACGCGTAAAATGTCGTCTCAGACGCGATTCTGAAGTCGCACGCCAGAGAGAGCTCAAACCCGACACCGAAACAATATCCGCGGTTGGCAACGATCACCGGCTTCGCGCAACGCGCCGGCGAGGCGATATTCCAGGCAAGCTTCGACACATGCTCCGGCGTTGCTTCCATGAAGCCTCCGATATTTCCGCCGCTCGAGAAATGCTCGCCGATTGACCGCACGACAATGACCCTGACGCGCGGATCCTCGTCCAGAGTCTCGAACACCAATCGAAGCTGGTCGCGCTGCGGCATCGCCACGATGTTGTAGGGAGGCCGGTTGAGAATGATGTCCGCCCGTTCGTGCGCCTCGTCGATTTCCACCTGGAAGCCGTCGAGCTTGCCGAGACGCGGGTCTGTGAAGTTGAAAGATGATGGCATTTTCGTTTTCCCTCTTTTTGATGTTTGAAACTAGACCGCGGTTGATGGCGGTCGATGTTCGGCCTCGTATTCACCAGCGACGAGCAGTCGCCTCAGCAGTTTTCCCACGGGAGACTTCGGGATGGCATCGACGAAGACGAAGCGGCGAGGACGTTTGAAGTTGGCCAGTCCGGAGTCGCGGCAGAATGCTTCGAGGTCGGCTTCGCCGACCGGAGCACTGCGCTTCACGAAAGCAGCGACGATTTTTCCCCATTTCTCGTCAGCTAGACCCACAACCGCGACCTCGGACACCGCCGGATGCAGCGACAGGCAGCTTTCGATTTCAACGGGAGAGACGTTCTCTCCGCCCGTGACGATCATGTCGTCGACGCGACCGGTGACGAACAGATCGCCATCCCGATCTGCAAAACCAGTATCGCCGGTGAAATACCAGCCCTCTCGCAGCGATTTGGCGTCCGCATCAGGACGCCTCCAATAGCCCTCAAACGATTCGTCGCCCGCAAGCAGCGCGATGATTTCGCCTTCCTCGTTGGGCTCCGCGGTATCCGCCGCCGACCGGGCCTCGAGTTTGACGACTTTGACGTGCTGATTGATCCCCGCTTTGCCCGCCGAGCCAGGTTTGGCAACAGCGTTCGGCTCGATCGTGAAGGTGTAGATTTCGGAACTACCGTAGTGGTTGACGAACAGGTCCGGCTTGAACGTCTGGTCCAGTTTTTTCAAAAGACCGTCAGTCATCGGCGCACCGGCGAATCCGAGCTTGCTCACGCTGGAAATATCGGTGTGCCCGAACTCGGGGTGATGGACGAGGTCGTGATAAAGCGTCGGAACCAGATAGAGATTCGTCACCCTCTCCCGCTCGATGGCGGCAAGAGCCTGTCGCGCGTCGTAGCGCGGTAGGCACACGAAGGTACCGCCGATCAACGACATCGAAATCAGCGATCGAACGCCCATGGTGTGATAGAGCGGCATCACGCCGAGAGTACGCTCGTCACGGCCGTACAGATTTTGGGCGACATGGGCGACGCTTGCTGCGCGCTCAGCCCGGTGGCGGCGCGGAACTCCTTTTGGCCTCGACGTGGTCCCCGACGTGTAGAGCATGATCGACCAGGCGTCCGGACCCACGCGCGGCGTGATTCCCGGCACCGATTTGGCCGCCATCTCTCCAAAGGAAACCGAGCCTTGGTCCATCATAGTTGTGCCGCCGACGGCGATACGCAGCATACGGTGGCCGAGCTTCGAGCCCGCCACCGCTTCCGCCGAGACGCTTTCGTAGATCACAGCCAGCGATTCCGAGTTCTCGATGCAGAAATCGAGCTCGTCCGACTTGGCCCGCCAATTGACCGGAGTGATCACGATACCGGCGAACTGGCAGGCCCAATGGATGGTTGCGGCCTCCCAGCGGTTCTGCAGTGCGGTCACTATGTGATCGCCCGGCTTCAGCCCGAGTTCGTCGAACAACGCGACTGCCGATGATATTCGCGCGTACCACTGCGAATATGTGAAGCGAAGATCGCCATCGACGATCGCAACCGCAGTGGGATCGCGGGCCACGCTGGCGACGAAGCTGGTACCGAGATCAAGCATGTGTATTCTCTTCGTTTGTGGAGGAGCCGGCCAGTTCACGCGCGGCATCGAGGGCCGCGCGGACGATGGGCGTATAGCCCGTGCATCGGCAAAGATGACCGCTCAGCAGGTCGCGGATATCGCCCTCATCGGGCGCCGGATGGTCGCGCAGGAAGTGATCAAGCGACATCAGGATTCCGGCCGTGCAAAAGCCGCACTGCAGGGCGTGATGGCGTTTGAACGCGGACTGCAGCACGCCGAGGCGGTCTCGTGACGGAGCAAGATCCTCCACGGTCCGCACTTCGCTGCCGTCGATCTGGACGGCGAGCATCAGGCACGCCCGTGTGATCATCCCGTCAACGACGACGGTGCACGCACCGCAGACACCGTGCTCGCATCCGACATGGGTTCCGGTAGCACCGATCTGATGGCGCAGAAAATCGGTCAGCAGCATCCGGGGTTCAGCCTCGCCATGCGCGGCCGAACCGTTCAACGTGAACCTGATATGATGCCGCCGGTCCGATTGGAGACGCCTCATTGCAGCACCTCTCGCACAAGGTCGCGTCCGATCAAGCGGACCAGGTCTCGCCGATATCGGGCGGTTGCATGTACATCGTCCCGTGCGTCGAGTTCATGTGCGAATGCGTTCAACGCATCGTCCAGCGCGCTGCCGTCGAGGCGTGGCCAATCGCGCGCGACGGCGGTGTCCGCAACGCCGCCGACGGCGAAGCGGACGCCGTTCTGATCGGCGACCGCCGCGCATGCGACGATCGCGAAGTCGCCGTGACGGCGCGCCACCTCACGAAATGCGCAACGCGTGGCGTTGCCCGACGGAAAGCAAACCGCTTCGATCAATTCGTCGTCGGCGCGGGCCGTGGACATCATGCCTGTGAAGAATTCACTGGCCGCGACCTTTCGGCGTTTCCTTGCGGTCCGCAAATGAACCTCACCACCAAGCGCCAGGAGGGCCAGCGGCATTTCCGCACTCGGATCAGCGTGCGCAATCGAACCGCAGATGGTGCCGCGGCTACGGGTCTGGACGTGGCCTGTCCACGGCAGGGCCAACGCCACGAGATTCAATTTCTCGGCAAGCGAGGGCCAGGTCAGCAGAGCCGCTTGCCTGACGCCAGCACCGACCGTCACGGATCCGGCCCTGGTTTCGATGCGGTCGAGTTCCTTCAGCCGCATGATATCGATCAGGACTTTTGGCTTCGCCAGCCGCGTGTTCAGCATCGCCACCAGCGACTGCCCGCCCGCCATGATCCGCGCGTCGCCGCCTTCGGTGGCCAGAACTGCAAGGACTTCTTCCAGCGTCTCCGCGCGGACATAATCGAACGGAGCCGGCTTCACGATCGCCTCCTGAACAGATACCGCAACTTGCCGATCAGGGACGTCCCGGTATCTGCAGCCGCCGTGCCTCCCGAGTGCCGGGCCAATGCCGAAAAGAACTGACGGATAATGACGCGTGCCGCTCCGTCCAGCAGGCGACCGCCGATACTGGCGACCTTGCCACCGATCGCCGCGTCGTACTCGTAACGCACCAACGTGCCGCCGTTCTCAGGTGCCAGCTTGATGCGGCCTTCGCCGCTGCCGAACCCGAGGGCGCCTTCAGCGGACCCCCCGAGCGTCACGGCGCTTGGGGCGTCCAGATCGGACAACTTCACTTCGGCGCGGTAGCGGCCCTTGACCGGCCCGATCCCGATCGTGACCTCGGCCCGAAAATGAGTGTCGGAGAGCTTCTCGACCCTGTGACACCCCGGAATGACGGCCTGCAATGTTGCGGGGTCGAGCAGCATCGCCCAGACCGCCTCGGGCGGAGCATTGACCGTGGCGCTGCCATCACCGCGGAGCTGACGCCCGCTCTTGGCGGTTTTCGGCGCTTCGGCACCGCGTCCAACCGGAGGGATCGGCTCGGCGCCGCGGACGATCTCGGCCAATCCAGCGGGAACGATCGGCAGCTCCACATCTTTGGTACCAAGCGCATCGGCTACCGCGTTGGCGATGCAGACCGGCGTCGACATGCAATTCCCCTCCCCGACCCCCTTCGATCCGAGCGGCGTAAACGGCGATGGCGTCTCCATGTGAAGGATGACGGGATCGGGAACCTCGACGGTGGTGGGCAGCAGGTAGTCGGCGAAGGTGCCCGTCAGGAAGCTGCCGTCCGGCGCGTAGGCATATTCTTCGTAGAGCGCGGCGCCCACAGCCTGCGCGAACCCGCCGCGGATCTGCCCGTCGACCATTGCGGGATGCAGGATCGTGCCGCAATCGTGCATGGTCACATAGCGGTCGATGCGCGTCATCAGGGTCGTGCGGTCGATTTCAACGCCGCAAAAATCGAAGATGAAGCCATAGCAAAGCGACGAGTTGATCCTGTCTTCGTCGTCCGGCGGCGTGAGTTCGGGCGGCGTCCAGAACACGGTCTCGCGAATGGTCTGCTCGACGTCATCGGGCAAGGTGCCCGGCGCCCAATGGCTCAGTGCGGCGAGCCGCGAGAACGCGATTCTGTTGTCCGGGTTCCGCTTCGAGCTCACGCTGCCGTTTGCGAACATGATGTCGTCCGTATCGGTATTGAACTGGCTCGCCGCGACACGCGCCAGGCGCGCGGCAATGCGTTCGGCCGCAAGCTTCGCAGTTCCGGCCACCGCCGCAGCAAAGCGGCTCGCATAGTTGCCGGATGCGATCGACCATGCATCTTTCGCGGTATCGATCTCGGTATTGACCCGTACGTCAGCAGGAGCGAGGCCGAAGACATCGGCCACCACCTGAGACAGAACGGTCCGATGCCCCTGTCCCTGGGGAACCGATGCGACGTGAACGATGATGCTGCCGACGGGGTCGAGGGTCACGGTGGCTGTTGCTTGCGCGCCGTTTTTCGGGCCGGCCTTGCGACGCTCGGCCGCCGTCAACACGGTGGTGATGTACCCCATGTTTGAGACGCTGGGCTCAACGACCGCCGCATATCCGATTCCGTAGAGCCTGCCTTCGGCCCGAGCGGCGTCCCGGCGGGTCTTCAGCTCATCGAGCGCTCCACCTGCGATACCGCGCGCGATCGCTTCCTGATAGTCGCCGGAATCGAGCAAGGCGCCCGTCGCGGTCCGGTAGGGGAACGCATCCGCCGGAACCAGATTTCGCTTGATGACGTCCAACGGATCGAGATTTAGTTCGACAGCGATCCGCTGCACCAACCGCTCCAGCGCAAAATAGACCTGCGGCCCGCCGAAGCCACGATTCAGGCCTGTCGGCGTCTTGTTGGTAACGACGACTCGGTTGCGCACCGCCACATGTTGAATGTCATATGCGCCTGTCAGATTGCCGTGCATGCGGTAGAGCGTGGCAGGTTCGGGCGCCCGCAAATGCGCACCGCAATCCTCCACCTGATCCCAGTCGAGCGCCAAAATCCGGCCATTGGATGCGACTGCGGCCGAAAGCTTGGTGGCACGGTTTGTCGCGGAAACGGAGGCCGTCAGATGCTCCAGGCGGTCCTCGATCCATTTGACTGGACGCCCGACCGCGCGCGATGCGGCGCAGAGAAGCACGATGTAGGGAAACACGCCCTGCTTGACGCCAAAACTGCCGCCGGAATCCGGGGGGGTGCGCAGCCGCACACGGTTGCCGGGCACTTTTAGTGCGCGCGAGATCACCGCATGGATGCTGAAAGGTCCCTGGAAGTTTGCGAGTATGTCGAAGGCATCTTCTGACGCGTCATAGTCGGCGACGACGCCATAGGTTTCAATCGGCGTGCACGAATTGCGGGGATATTTGACGTCGACCGAAATATGGTGGGCAGCTTCGGCGAAGGCGCGCTCCGGATCGCCGTAGCGGAAGGTTCGGTCACTCGCGACGTTACCGCCAAAACCATCGTGAAGAACCGAGGATTCGGGCGACAACGCCTTGAGCGGGTCAATGTTGGCGGAAAGCGCCCTGTACTGCACGCCAATCAAATCGACCGCATCTTCGGCCTTATATCTGTCAGACGCGATCACAACGGCGACCGGCTCCCCGACATAGCGGACTCGTCCGACGGCGATCGGCCAGCATTCAACCGGCGCTTTTACGCCGACCACAAGGCTGGCGGTCAATGCCTTGATGTCGTCGCCGGTCAAGACCGCGGCAACCCCGTCCGCATGCCGCGCCACTTCGCTATCGATCCCGGCGATTTCAGCGTGAGCGTGGGGCGAGCGCAGGATGGCGGCGTACAGCGTGCCCGGGCGGACGCCGAGGTCGTCGATGAAGCGGCCGCGCCCGGTCAGCAAGGCCGCATCTTCAACGCGTTCGATCGAACGCCCGACCCACGGCCGGTCGTCGCCCCTGCGCTGCTCGATCGATGTTGCGGTTCGGACCGCGTCCTGCACCATGTCTTCGCATGCCTCCCGACGCGTTTTTCGATGCGACGCGAACAGTTGTCAGGATCAGGGGGTGCAGGGCCATACCGCCCGCTCTCAGGACTTACCAAATCGTCTCATTTGAAGGAGCATGCGCAGGTCGGGTGGCTAACGTCCCGGATCGACGTTCGTGACACTCCGAGTCGTTCAGGTCGCGAAGCTTCGGTCCTTCGGGGACGCAATACGAGCGAAGCAGTCGAAACTGAAGCTCAACTCGTCGACCTCCCATTCAAGCCGGACGCGAGGAGGACGGATGTGTCGACGTTTCCCATAGGGTGAGAACTGCTGGCGCGTTCTCCGCGCAAACTGTGAGCTCCCGACGTGATGCGATCGCCTGCGGACAATTACGACCGTAGCCCTACTCCGACGTAGCGCTCTATCAGGCTGTCTTTCGTTAGCAGTTCGCTGGTTGAGCCAGCCCAGGCGATCCTGCCACGCTCAAGCAGAACCGCCGTGTCTACGAAGTCGAGTACCCGCTCGATTTGCTGCTCGACGATGATGATGATCGGAGACTCGTCCGTCGTGAGACGGTTGAACGCCTCCATCAATTCGTCGCAAATAACCGGAGCCAAGCCTTCGAGCGGCTCGTCCAGCAAGAGCACGTGCGGACGCCCGAGCAGGGTTCGCGCGGTCGACAGCATTTGCTGCTCCCCGCCCGACAATCGGCCGGCGGGATTGTGCCGCCGCTCCTTCAGGCGGGGAAACATGGCATACGCCTCCTCTACAGCAGCGCGTGGGCGCTGCTTCAACCCTGCTCTCAAATTCTCCTCGACCGTCAACGACGGAAACACGTCGCGCGTCTGGGGAACATATCCCATACCCGCCCAGGCCCGATCGGCGGGATCGAGATCCATCAAGGGAAGGTCGCCAAGACTGATGGTGCCGGCATGCCGCCGCGTCAAACCCATCAGGGTCGCAAGCAGCGTCGTCTTCCCGACACCATTGCGGCCGAGCACCGCTACTTTCTGGCGCGCGGAGAATTCCAGGTTGATGTCCTCGATGATCCGGGTTTCCCCGTATCCGGCAGAAAGGTTCGAGATTTTGAGACTGATGTTCTGCATGTCACGCCGTGCGTCCACGATGACTATCACCGGCCCTGTAACCGCCGAGATAGGCCACCCGCACCCGGGAGTCCTTCACGAGCTCGTCAGGCGTGCCTTCAAATATCAGTTCCCCAGCAGCGAGCACCAGGACACGCGACGCGAAACGAAACACCAGGTCCATGTCATGTTCGACCATCAGGATGGCAATCCCGGCCGGCAAGCGCTCCAGCGCGTTCAGAATAAGCCCGGTCTCCGACTGAGGAATTCCAGCCGCTGGTTCGTCCAACAGCAGAACGCCGGGATTGAGCGCGAGAGCCAGCGCAAGCTCGGTCAACCGTTGTTGCCCATAGGCGATATGGTGGACCAAATTATCGGCGATTGCGGACAGTCCGAGCTGGTCGAGGAGTGAAGCAGTCTCATGCTCAACGGCCTGATACTGATCGGCCGGACGCCAACAGCGCGCGGTCAGCCTCTGTCGTTGAAGAACCGCCAGCCTCAGATTCTGGCGAACTGTCATGTTTTGAAACAGCCGGCTGATCTGGAACGATCGGACCAATCCCGCTCGTACACGCGCTGTCGCGGATGCGCGCGTGACGTCCTGCCCGTCCAGCCGGACCTCTCCGCCGTCGGCAGAGAGCAGGCCGGTCACAAGGTTGATGAGGGTGGATTTCCCCGCCCCGTTCGGGCCGATCAGGGCGACCCGCTCGCCTGACTGGAGGCCGAAGGAGACGTCGCGCGTCACGGCGAGTCCGCCAAATGCCTTGCGCAAGCCATTTATCCGGAGCCGCTCAGACATCGCGACGGGCTCCCCAGCGCGCGTGTTTGATCCATTGCACGAACTGCGCCCCGATGCTCTGGATGCCGCCGGGCAGTGTCAGGATGACCACCACCAGCAGGACCCCCATCGACGTCAACCAGTGGAATGGATTCAAAGCCGACAGTATGTGCTCGGCGATCTGAAACAGAACCGTGCCCAGCACACCGCCCATCAGCGTACCGGTGCCACCCAAGATCAGCATGACAAGCGCCTCCGCCGACCTTTCGAAGCTGACGCTGTCGAGTGCCACGACACCCGCCGTGATCGCGGCCAAGGCGCCGGCCAGCCCCGCGACCGCGCCGGAGATGGCGTACATCGCGATCAAGGTCGGCCGAACCTTCGCGCCCATCGCCTCGACGCGGACGGGATCGCTTTCGATCGCTTGGCACAGCAGGCCGAACGGGGACCGGACCAGGCGCCTTAACAGGACGAAGACGACGAGCAGGATTGCGACCGCAAGCCAATAGGCCGTCCGCCCGTAAATATCGAACTCGGCGCCGAAGACCGGACCGGGAGAAATCCCCGACAATCCGTCGCTCCCCCCCGTCAGCCATGACGCCTTGTTGGCAGCGGCAGCCGTGAGCTGGACGAGCGCGATCGAGACCACGATCTGGGTGAGAATGCGATGTCGCGCGATGATGACGCCGGACAGCGCGCCGGCCACCGCTCCGGCGATCATACCGCAGGCCAGCAGGACGAATGGCTGGGCAATGCCGCCGGACACGGCGAGAATTCCCGCCGCGTATCCGCCGATACCATACAGCGCCGCGTGTCCAAGCGTGGCGATGCCGCAGAAGCCGAGCACGAGGTCGAGCGACATCACGAAAATCGCCAGGCAGATGACGCGGGCCAAAAATGACAGATCATTCGGAAACATCCAGAATGCGGCGATCGCGGCAGCGGCAAGTACGGCAAGCTGCGTCATCGTCGAGCGATCGCGATGGACTTGAAATCTGCCCTGCTCCGCGGGCGCGCGCGAGACATCCTGAAGCATCATTGAGGTCGTCCGAGCAGGCCATTGGGAAACAGCGACACGATGCCGATGACAGTGAGATAGAAGATGAACTCGCCATAGTCCGGCACCAGGTATTTTGCAGTGGTATCCGCCAAGGCCAGCAGCAGCGAGGCGGCGACCGAACCTGCGATCGAGCCAGCGCCACCGACCGACACCACGACCAGAAACACCGCCATGTAGCGAAGCGCGTAAAACGGTTCGATCGGCATCAGCTCGGCACCGACGATGCCACCGAGCGCGGCGAGAGCGGCGGACAGGCTGAACGCAATCGCGTAGAGGCGGTTGGTTCGTATCCCGAGCGCGGACGCAATGGCGCGATTGTCGACCGCCGCGCGCAGCCTGATGCCGAACTCGGTCCGCTCGATCAGATACCACAAGCCGATCGCCACCGCGGTACCGCACGCGATGACGAATATCCTATGCGCGGGCAGCGTGCGGAAACCGATATCCACCGGCCCCGACAGCAGCGGAGGCAGCGGGATCGATTTGACCGTTGGACCGAAGGCAAAATTGGTCAGCCCGATAATGCAGAAGGTAATACCGATGGTCGTCAGGACCTGCGGCAGCGGCGGCAGCGTGTAGATCCGGTGGTACAGCAGGCGCTCGAGCGGCCATGTGAGCAGGACCACGCCGAGAATCGCCGCGACAACGGCCACGCCATAGGGCAGACCGGCGGTCCGAACGGCAAACGACGCCAGCACGCCGCCGATCATGGCGAAGCCGCCATGGGCGAGGTTCACGACCCTGGCAAGGCCGAGCATGATCGACAGGCCGATCGAGATGATGAACAGAACCATCCCGTAGGCGAGAGCATCAACCAGAATGCTGGTTAGCGTATTCATCCGCCACAACCGTTGCGCATTGGCTAATCCGTGAAGACCACGGTCTTGTGGCCGCTCAGAATGACTCGGTTTTCCACCACACAACGGACGGCGCGCGCAAGCACGCGACGCTCGATGTCGCGCCCCTTGCGGATCAGGTCGTCGGGCGTGTCTCTATGCGAGATGCGCTCTACGTCCTGCTCGATGATCGGGCCTTCGTCGAGATCAGAGGTGACAAAGTGTGACGTCGCGCCGATCAGCTTGACGCCCCGTTCGTGCGCCTGGTGGTAGGGTTTTGCTCCCTTAAAACCGGGCAGAAAGGAATGATGGATATTGATGCAGCGGCCGGCGAGCTTTGCCGTCAGCCCGTCCGAGAGGACCTGCATATACCTCGCCAGCACCACGAGCTCGGCGCCGGAGTTTTGAATTACTCGCCAGACTTCCGCCTCCTGCTCAAGCTTGGTTTCCTTCGTCACCGGCAGATGGTGAAACGGCACCCCCTCGAGGTCATGGTGGGCGTAGATTTCGCGGGGATGATTGGAGATGATGCCGACGATATCGACCGCCAATTCGCCGATCCGCCAGCGATACAGCAAGTCCGCCAAGCAATGGTCGGAGCGCGATACCATGATGAGAACCTTGCGCCGCTGCGCGCGATCGTGAAGCGACCAGGACATCCCGAATTGCTGCGCAGTCTCCGCGAACTGCTCCTGCAATCCGGCCGCGTCTGGTTGCGACTCGGCTTCGACCGGATTGAACACGATGCGCATGAAGAAGCGCCCGGTTTCCACGTCGTCGAACTGATTGGCGTCGAGGATATTGTAGCCGGAGCGAAACAAGAATGCCGACACCGCTGCAACAATGCCGGGCTTGTTCTGGCAGGAGAGGGTCAGGATGTAGCAAGGCGAAGACATCATGGATTCCTGCGCATCTTGGCAAGCGGCGGCGTGCAGGCGCACGCCGCCATCGGGGGTAAGCTGGACGTTCATTTCCTTGACAGCTCCAGGCCGTAATCGGGCTGGGCTTCGAAGGTTTCGGTTTCACGGTTGACGAGCCGCCCCGCCGCATCGCGCTCGACGACGCGGAGATAGACATTCTGGATGATGTCGCGCGTTTGCGGATCGATCCGCACCGGCCCGCGAGGGCTCGTCCAGGAAAGCCCCTTCGCGGCTGACAGAGCGCCGTCCGGATCGGGCTTGCCGGCAGTCGCCTTGATCATCGTGTACAGCACATGCGTACCGTCATAGGCCGACACGGTCGCGGGATTGGGCATCGCTCCCGGCGCCAGTTTCGCCACCGCCTCCACAAAGGCCTTGTTCTCGGGCGAAGGATGAACCGCCGAGTAGAAATACGTCGTCTCGAGGCCGAGCGCGGCATCGCCCTGCTCCTGGAGGTCGCTCTCCTGGGTTTCCGACGTCCCGAGGAACCGCACGCCGGATGCTCGCAAGCCGCTGTCGGCATACGACCTCACGAAGCTGTAAGTCGGCGGACCGTAGGGAAGGAAAACGAACAGCGCGTCGGGCTTGGCGATCTTGATCCGTTGCATGTAGGGACCGAAGTCCGTGGCGCTCAGTGGCATCCGGATCGATTCCACGATCGTGCCTCCTCCGGCCTCGAACGTCTTCTTGAATGCGGTCTCCGCATCAATCCCCGGGCTATAGTCGGCAACCGCGGTGATGACGTTGCGAATTCCCCGCTTCAGTGCATTGCGGGCGATCGGCACCGTCACCTGCGGCAAGGTGTTCGAGGTACGGACGAAATAGTCCGACTTGCTAACGACGATGGACGTCGAAGAGTTGAACAGGATGGTCGGAATTTTTGCCGACTGAGCCAGCGGCGCGATGGCGAGCGCCTCGGGCGTCGTCATGATGCCGGCGAGGTATTGCACCTTGTCCTTGACGACCAGCTCCTGCGCCAGCGCCTTCGCGCGCTGCGGATCGACCTGCGAATTGTCGCGGTAGATCCACTCGATACTGATCTCCGGCGCCGGCTGCCCGTGCTGCGCCACATAGGCTTGGATGCCCTGCCGGAACGGTGCGCCGAACGAGCCGGAGAAGTTACCGGAGAACGGGGCGATGACGCCGACCTTGACGACCTCGGCGGTCAGACCAGACGCACTCCAAAGGACAGCAGCTACGGCAATTCCAGTTCCGAATGCAGATTTGAACCTCATTAGATCCCCCAAGGAAATTCCTCCCATGATACGGCCCTTGCGCGCGTCGTATGTCATACGTATACAGTGTGGTGACATATGCCTGCATTTTCGTCAAGTTTGACCCGGTAATCGGCAATATCGTATACGTATCGTATCCAGAAAGGTAATCTCGTGGTTATGGATGACGCAAGTTCCCAGACGTTGAAGGCCCTGCTCGGCCTCCGTGGGCTTATTCTGGAAGGCGAGCTGAGACCTGGCACCCGCGTCTCCGAGACCCTGCTGGTTGAGCGCTTCGGGGTTTCCCGGACTCCGGCGCGAACTGCCTTGGTTCGCATGAACGAGGAAGGGCTGCTCGAGCAGCTTCCGAGCGGCGGATTCGCGGTCAAGGGCTTCACCGAACAGGACCTTGCCGACGCGATAGAAATCAGGGGCGTGCTTGAGGGAATGGCTGCGCGCTTCGCGGCCGAGCGTGGGGTGCCTGCCGAGTTGCTCGCGCGCATGGACCGTTGTGTGGCAGATCTGAACCATGCGGTAGCTGCCCTGTCGGAGCACTTCGACCTCAGTGAGTTCGTCCGCCTCAACGACCAGTTTCACGCGCTGCTCGTCGAAGCATCGGGCAGCGAGATGATCGCACACTCGCTTCAGCGCATCATGTCCCTGCCCTTCGCAGCCCCGAACGCATTCATTGAATCGCAGCGCGCCGACGTGCACGGCGTCGTGCAGATTCTCGTCGTCGCCCAGGACCAGCATCGCACTATCGTCGAGGCAATCCGGAACCGGCAGAGCGCGAGAGCGCAGGCGGTCACGGCCGAGCATTCTTTCTGCGCGACGCGTTACCTGCGGCTGGTGCTGGCTTCGGGCCAGGAACCTCACGGCATTCCTGCCCTCACGCTGATCAAGACCTCGCGCTTCAAATAGGACCGGCCGTGAGTGCACGTATTCTGGACGGACGGGTGATCGGAAAGGCGATTCGGAATCGGACCAGACTTGAGGTCGACGACCTTGTCCGGATTACCGGTGTAGTACCGGGACTTGCCGTAATCCTGATCGGCGACGACCCGGCCTCCCGCATCTACGTCGCCAACAAGATCAGGGCATGTACGGACGTCGGAATCCGCTCGAGCATGATCGAGTATCCGAAGGATGTGCCGGCCGACACGCTGATCGACGCTATCGAGCGGCTGAACGACGATCCAGCGACGCATGGCATCCTCGTGCAGCTCCCGCTGCCACCGCACCATGATGTTCGCGCCGTGCTGCACGCCATTTCCGTCGAGAAGGACGTCGACGGCTTTCATCTCTACAATGTCGGCGGGCTAGTCGTCGGTGACACAATCTTCTCGCCTTGCACGCCCTTTGGCGTGATGAACATCCTCGACCACGCCCGTATTCCCATCGAAGGCAGGAACGTCACGATCGTCGGAGCAAGCAATATCGTCGGCAAGCCGATGGCGCTGATGATGATGCGCCGAGACGCAACGGTCGCGGTCTGTCACGCCAAGACACGGGACCTCGCGCAGTACACGATCCTTGCCGACATCCTCGTGGTCGCGGCCGGCGTCCCCAACCTGATCCTGCCCCAGATGGTGCGAACCGGGGCTGTCGTCATCGACGTCGGAATCAACCGGCTGCCGGACGGACGCCTGGTCGGCGACGTCGATTTTGAGGGTGTGAGCCGGAAGGCCTCCTGTATCACGCCCGTGCCGGGCGGCGTCGGGCCCATGACGGTCACCATGCTGCTGGTCAACACCATGTCGGCAGCCCGCCGCTTCGTCGAACGGACCCGCGGACCGATCCTGACACCCGTTCATCCACAAGACATCACGCAGTTGGCGTAACCAGGGAGGTAGTTATGAAACCGAATGACATGCGTACGACACCAGCAGGTTACTTCACGAGCCGCTGGGGCCTTCCCGAATATACCGACTGGATCGACGAGAGCATGTCCTGGAAGGAGACGTGCTATATCGGCGACTGGTCTTTCCTTTGGGAACGCCGCTTCAAGGGGCCGGACGCGCTCAGGCTGCTGTCCGATACGTCGGTGAACAGCTTTGCGAAGTTCGACCTGAATCAATCCAAGCACGTCATTCACTGCAACGACGACGGCAAGGTGATCCACGAAGGCATCCTAACCCGGCTGGGCGAGGAGGAATTCATGCTGTTTGGTCGCGGCACTTTCTGGGTCGACTACAAACTCCGGCATGGCAACTACAACGCCACCTCGCAACCCGACGACTGGTTCAACTTCCAGGTTTCCGGACCGAATGCGGCCGCCGTCGTCGAGAAGGTGTCCGGCCAGAACGTTCGCGATATCGGCTTTATGCGCAACGGGGAAATTACCATCAGGGGACACAAGGTCCTCGCGCTCCGGCAAGGAATGGCCGGTGAACCCGGCTTTGAGCTGCAGGGTCCAACCGCTCATTCGAAAGAAATCTACGACGCGATCCTCGAAGCCGGGCGCGACTTTGGTATCCGGCAGCTCGGAGGCCGCGCGGTGTTTATCAACCACCTAGAGGCCTGTTTTCCGACCATCCTGGTCGACTACCTGCCGGCCATGTTCGGCGACGACGCCAAGGAATATCTCGCCGAGTTCAAGGCCGCCATGCCATCCTTTGCAGTCACGTTCAACATTGCAGGCAGCTTCCAGTCCGACGATATTCGCTCCTACTATCGCAGTCCCGTCGAACTGGGGTGGGGCAAGAACATCAAGTTCGACCATGAATTCATCGGTCGGGAGGCGCTCGAAAAGGAAGTGGCCAACCCTCGCCGCGTGATCCGAACTCTGGTTTGGAACGCCGACGATGTAATCGAGGTCTACGCCTCGCTGTTCCGCAAGGAACAGCCCTTCCACTTTATGGACATGCCCCGCGACCAGCGCGGCTTCGTCTATGCAGACAAGGTGTTGCGCGGCGGCCGCGAAGTCGGCATTTCGACGTCTCGCGGGTATAGCTATTACTTCCGCCAAATGCTGTCATTGAGCGTCATGGACGTCGCCGATAGCGACATCGGCACGGAGGTCGTGCTGGTATGGGGCAACCCCGGCGAACCACAAAAGGAAATTCGTGCCAGCGTGGCTCCGGCTCCCTACAAGAAGGACAACCGGCGGGTGGACATGGCAAAGCTCGCCTGAGAAACGCGCGCCATAGTATGGAAGCAGGATATGACAACGACACAGAAAGACGCCTCCGACCTGCATGACGAGAGCGATCGACGTGCAATTCGCGAGTTGATCGAGAACTGGGCGATCTGGCGCGACGCGGGCGACTGGGAGCGCTTTCGAACCGTGTGGCACGATGACGGGCGAATGAATGCCACCTGGAAACAGGGAACAGCCGCCGAGTTCATCGAGGCTTCTATCGAGGGATGGAATCGGGGCGTCAGCATCCTTCATTTTCTTGGAGGCATCTCGATTGATCTTTCGGGCGAACGCGCGATTGCACAGACGAAGATGACGATCTCGCAGAGAGCTGACGTTCATGACGTACTTTGTGATGTCGTCTGCACGGGACGATTTTACGACTTCCTGGAGAAGCGTCAGGGTCGTTGGGGTTTGGTGGTACGCCAGCCCATCTACGAGAAGGACCGGATTGATCCGGTTGACCCCCGCGCCTCGTTGACGCTCGATGGCAACCTGCTTTCGCAGTTTCCGGCCGGTTATCGCCATCTAGCCTATATGCAGTCTCAGATCGGATATCCCGTCAAGAAGGATATGCCGGGACTGAAGGGTCCGGAAGTTGAAGCACTTTACGCACTAGGCCAACGCTGGCTACGCGGAGAGTCCACATCATTGCAATGGGCAAATAGCTTTAATTGCCGGCTGCCCTCGTCTCAGCTGCCTTGACGGCTACGCAGCCAACAACTGCATTTGCAATCATTCAGATGCAGTTATAATGCGTGAACGCGAGACGTTGCGGAATTCGCGCGGACTGACGCCGGCATGATCGCGGAAGAAGCGTGTGAAATGCGCGGGCTCCAGAAAGCCGAAGCGCTCGCTCAGCTCCCCCAATGGGGTATCTTCTCGCATCACCGCGTCCAGCGCCCGTTCCATCCGCATGACATTGAGATAGAGCTTGGGCGAGACGCCAAGCGATGCCTCGAACAGGCGGAAGAATTGCGCACGCGACAGGCCGGCGCCTCTCACGAACTGACCGACATTGGCGTAGGAATTCCGGAGCCGCATAGCATCCATCGCGCGTCGGATCCGCCAGTCGCAGCTTACCGCGCTCATGCCCCGGATCGAGTTTGGAAAGCTGCGCCAGGGCGTGAATCGCTCGATCACCGCGATCATGAGATCCGACAGCGTCTGCTCATGGGCGTGCCGGTCGTCTGGATGCGCCATCATATCGGCCGCGAGGTGCAGGGTAAGCTGGCGAATGCGCGGAGAAATCTCGCCCGACGGTTGCTCGAAGAAGCCGGGCGCGCCGCTGGCGGCCCATCCCGGCCGGAACTCCTTCAGCCATTCGGGCTCGATATAGAGCGCCAAGATAAGGGTTCGCGGCCTGTTGACGCCATGCACGTAGGCGTGCGGCTTCCACCCGTCGACGAGCACGGCCGTCATGTCCGTAAGCGGATAGATCCGGTCGCCAACCAGGAACTGCGTGTCGGCGCCTTCGACCTTGAGCAGGACATGGCAGTGATGATGAGCATGACGGACCAACGAACGGTCCATGTCGAGCAGAGCGACCCTGCCGAAAGCACCATGAGCAATGCGCAGGGCCGTGGACATCAGGACTTCCCTTGAGCCATTGCGATGCGGAATGATCCGGTTCCCGAAGTGCAAGTATAACCAGGATCGGGCGCCGACGCCATTCGTGCGGTAAGATTCAAGCTGCAGTCATGCTGCGACAATTGGCTCACGACCGGACCTCTGCCAGAATTCGCGCGAAGGCGGCGTTCGGATCGGCTTGCAAAGCCACGGCCAGATCGACCTGGTCCTCGCCCTTCACACGTATCCGCTTGAAGGCAAGCTCGGGCGCATCGACGGGCGCGGTCGCGTCGAGGCCCATCTTGGCGCTGATACCATCGTTCGAGGTCGGATCCAGCTTGGAGCCGAGCGCGCCGGCAACGACCAGCAAATCCCGGTCTGCCTGGAAGCGCGTGGCGACCGCCCATTCGATCTCATCGGTACTGCTGATGTCGACGTCCTTGTCCACCACAATGACCTGCTTGATGTCGTAGTGAGCCCCGAACGCCGACATCATGACGTTCTTCGGCTCGCCATCGTTGGTCTTGTCAATCTTGATCGCGAGATGATAGCGGCACGTGCCACCACGCGTGAGGCGGACATCAAGCACATTGGGAAAGCTGCGCCGCAAATGCTGGAGCAGCGTCGCCTCGCGCGGAACGCCGCCGAGGATGAGGTGCTCGTAGCCACCGCCGACGATCGTGTGGAAGATGGGCTGCGCTCGATGCGTGATCGCGTCCACCTCGATCACCTCGCGATTGGCACGGGGACCATAATACTGGGGGAATTCGCCGAATGGTCCCTCCGGCTCGCGCACACCGGGCAGGATTCGTCCTTCGATCACGATTTCCGCGTGCGCGGGAACGCGCACCGAATTGGTCCGGCATTTCACGACGTCTACGGGCACGCCGAGTAGCGCACCGGCAATCGCCATTTCGTCCTCGTCCAGCGCGGCGATCGCCTGCGAGGCAAGCAGCAGGACCGGATGAGCGCCGATGACGATCGCGATTTCCAGCGCCTGACCCTTCTTTTCGGCGATGCGATAGTAGGAGAACGTGTGGCGCGGAAGCAGCAGGACGCCGATACGGTTCGAGCCGCTAATCTGGCAACGGTGGATCGAGACGTTCTGGACGCCGGTCTCGGGATTGCGGGCGATCAGCAATCCGGCCGTGATATAAGGCCCGCTGTCGCGCTCATTGTGCTTGGGAATTGGAAGCTGGCTGAGCAAATCGACGTTCTCATGGACAACGTCCTGCACCGGGCCGCTTGCTACCTCGCGGGTCGGCAGCGGCTCCCGCGCGGCAGCCAGAAATCGCGGCAGCAATTGATCCTCGCTGACCCCGATGGCGTCGGCGACCCAGTCACGACCGGCAAACAGATTGGCGACGATCGGAATCTCGTGTCCGCCGGGACGTGGAAACAGAACGGCACAGTCGCGCTCAAGACGCTTGGCGACCGCAGCCAGTTCGTCGGCCAAGCCGATGCCTTCGCGGGCAATCGCGAGCCTGCCACGTCCGGCAAGATGGGTGAGCCATGCCCGCAGATCGGAAGGCACGTTGGCCTCTTTCTTTGCCAGGTGTTCAGTTTGCATATGACTGGTCTTTCCTCAGGTCGGAGCAATCGTCAGGGAACGATCTTGCGCAACGCTTGCGGACGACGCTTTAGCGCTTTGTCCTCGCCCCAGCGGCGCACGATGCCGACATCGACGTCGAACAGGTCGAGCACGCGGCCGACAGTGTGGTCGACCATATCTTCCAGGTTCTCGGGCTTGGCATAGAACGCAGGCACCGGCGGCGCGATGATCGCGCCCATCTCGGACAATGCCGTCATCGTCCGCAGATGGCCGGTGTGCAGCGGGGTTTCGCGCACCATGAGCACCAGGCGTCGACGCTCCTTGAGCACGACGTCGGCGGCGCGGGTCAGAAGCGTGGTGGTCACGCCCGATGCAATTTCGGACATCGAACGCATCGAGCAAGGTGCCACGATCATGCCGGCGGTACGGAACGAGCCGCTCGATATCGAGGCAGCCATGTCGTCGATCGCATGGCTGACATTGGCAAGCTCCCTCACCTCCGCAATCTTCAGGTCCGTCTCATAGGCGAAAGTCAGTTCGGCGGTCTTCGACATCACCAGATGTGTCTCGACCCCGGCATTCCGCAACAATTGCAGCATGCGCACGCCATAAGTGACGCCCGATGCACCCGAAATGCCGATGATCAGCCGCTGGGGCGTGTCCTGCATGTTGTCGTTCCGCTCCCATGATTGGCGTTCGAGCGCCCATGATCGGGCCGCACATCCGCCGAACAAGACTAGGCAGCGGACATCATCAACACAAATAATGATTGATTATGGCATCGATCATCTGAAATGATGGCTTGATCCGCCAAGCATGAGGAGAACGCCTTGGAAATCAGGCAGATGCAATATTTCCTGTGCTTGGCCGAAGAAAAGAACGTCACCCGCGCGGCACGCCAGCTCAACATCGTGCAACCCGCGCTGAGCATGCAGATCGCCAAGCTCGAGGCTGAGCTTGGCCAGAAGCTGTTCGATCGCAGCGTCCAGGGCATGACGCTGACCAGCGCCGGCGAAGCGCTGCTGCGGCTGACGGCGCCGATTGTACGCGATGCCGAGCACGCGCGGCAGGAGATGGCGCAACTCGGCGGGCGTATCTCGGGCCGGGTGTCCGTCGGCCTCATTACTTCCGTCGCGCAAAGCATCATGGCAAGGTCGTCCGCGACGGTAGCCAGCCGCTACCCCGAGATCACCCTCTCCGCCTGTGAAGGCTACACCGAGACGCTGGTCGATTGGGTCAACACTGGCCAGCTCGATTTCGCGCTGATCAACGTACCTCGCCGGCGGACTCCGCTCGCCGCGCATCACGTGATGGACGAGGAAATGGTCTTGGCCTGCGGGAAAGAGGGGTCGATCAAGCTACCGGCAAAACTGCGTTTCGACCGCATCGCTGATTTCGATCTGGTGCTGCCCTCGAAACGCCATGGCCTGAGACTGATCCTGGACGAGCACGCCGCCGCGGTCGGCATCGACCTGAGACCGCGGCTGGAACTCGACACCCTGCCGGCTCTGTGCGATGTGATCGCGACCACCAATTTCGCAACGGTCTTGCCGACCATCGCGCTACGGCAGTCCCTTGCGGGCGGAACCATCCGAGCCCATCGCTTCGACGAGCAAAAAATCGTTCGCTCGATTGCCTGGGTTCATCATCCACGAAGGGCAGTGTCCGTCGCTGCGAAGGCAGTGCTGGACATCATCAGCCACGATCTGGCGGAAGCCGCTGCCTCGGTACGGACATTCGTGGAGTCGCCATCCGGCGGCTCGACGTCCTCCTCTGGTAAGCCTCGTCAGGGGCCTCGCAGACGAACTACTTCCTAAATTCAATTCGCCGCACCGCCGCTCGGACCAAGATGTCGCTCCGTACCTTAAAATGAGACGGCTTGGTAAGTGTTGAGACGAGCCGGCATGACGGTGATACCCCCGACTAACTACGTTTCTCCGCAAGCGCAGAAAATCGTGGCGGGACAAGTTTTCCAGGCGAACGTCGAGGCTGCAGCCGTACTGCCCGGTGCCGTCCCAAACCCCGGATATCTGGGCGAATTCCAGCAGACCGCCAAAACAAGAAGGCAGTCGGAAGATGGAGTCCGAGGATGGCGTGGTTTGGTTGCAGCAAGATTAAAAATGGCACAGCACGGCACACTGACGGGCTTAGGGCCGTCCGGAGAGCGCTCCTGTCTCTGTGCGTGGCCGCCATCCTTGCCACCGTGGCGCCACCGTCCGCTGAAGCGCAACCTGCCGATTACCCCAGTCGGCCGATCCAGGTGTACGTGCCCTTTGCCGGAGGCAGCGCCAGCGACGTGATCACGCGTATCCTGCTCAACCGGATGGCCACCTCGTTCGGGCAGTCTTTCGTGGTAGACAACCGCCCCGGCGCCGGCGGCAATATTGGCACCGCGGCAGCCGCGCATGCCGCACCGGACGGCTACACGCTGTTGATGAGCACCTCAGGGCCCCTGGCCGCAAACAAGTCGTTATTCAGGGATCTTGGCTACGATCCACTGAGGGATCTCGCGCCGATCTGCCTGTTCGCCGTCCTGCCCAACGTCGTGGTCATCAATTCGAAACTTCCGCCGAAATCGCTTCGCGAATTGATGGACTACGCCAAGGCGCATCCCAAGGAGCTGAACTACGGCACGGTCGGCGTCGGCTCGTCACAGCATCTGGCCGGCGCCCATTTCGAGCAGCTCACCGGCACCGAACTCACCCACGTTCCCTACCGCAACATTTCCAACTATACGCCGGACTTCATCTCCGGCCAGGTGCCGCTCGGATTCCAGCTTCTGCCCAACGTGATCGGCCTGATCAGGAACGGCGATGCGCGGGCGCTCGCGGTCGCCAGCAGCAAACGCATGACTGCGCTACCCGCCATCCCGACGGCTGCCGAGGCAGGCCTTCCGGACTACGAGAGCTCTGCCTGGCTTGCCCTGCTCGCGCCGGCCAACACAAACAAGGCCGTGATCGACAAGCTGTATGCCGCTGTGGTGGAGGCCATGAATGATCCCAAGGTGCGCACGCTCCTCGTCGAGCAAGGCGCCGAACCGCTTGTCCTCGGCCCGGAAGAACTCAGAAACTTCATGGCGTCGGAAAGTGCCAAATGGGCCGCGATCATCAGAAAGATCGGAATTGAACCAATGTGAACGCGGCAGTTGAAACGGCCTGGGGCGCCATCGCTACTCCTGCACGTTGCCACCCTCGATGAGCTCGCCGAACATCTTCCACCGCTCGCCCTCGAACCGCATCGCCTCCAGGAAAAGACCCTGCCGTGGCGTGGCCTTTCCATAGCGCAGGCGTCGCGATCTCGTCGAATGACCGCTTTGCGCGCCAGAAGCGGTCGTAGATTGACCCGCAAAACAGGTCGATCCACGCGCCGTAAAGCGTGCTCGATCCATCCCACGGACTTCATCGGAACCGGTGTACTGCGGTTCCGGCCGGCCGAAGGCGGAAAGGACGATAACCTCGCAGTTGCGCGGAGCGACGTCCGGCTGTGTGGCCCGACCGAGGGGACGGCCGGGGGAGGCCGCCAATGACTCTTGGCTTAAGGCTCTCGTTCCCACTCCAAGATAAGTACTCCATATTTTTGGCAATCTTAGCTCTCGCCGCGCCGCGATATGCTCCAAGCAATAGGTTGTCTTCGACTGTCAACCGCGGAAACAGCCTACGTCCCTCTGGAACAATGCTGATGCCTCTCTCGACGACTTGCTCCATTGATAGCTTTGCAATGTCAAGCACTTCGCCACCATCTCGTCCTTGCCGAGATGTCGATCCTCCTGCAGCTTCTGACGTGTCGAGGCCGGCACGTGGTCCTTGTAGAACTTCCGCACTTCGTCGCGGAACGCAACTTCTTCTTTGCTGAAGCTGAGATCCATCGGATCCTCCTGTGAACGAATGAAAGTCGTTCCCTACGTCGTCTCCGATAACCCTGACGTTGATGGATCGCAAAAGCATCAACCATAGTGCAAAAAACGTAGGTCCTCGACCCGAGGGTCCCCGCCCTCGCGGGGACGACGATGTGTTATCTTTTATTGAACAATCTCAAACAGGCCGGCAGAACCCATGCCACCGCCGACGCACATGGTCACCACAGCATATTTGGCCTTGCGGCGGCGGCCCTCGATCAACGCATGACCAGTGAGCCGCGCGCCTGACATACCGTAGGGATGGCCGACAGAAATCGCGCCGCCATTGACGTTGAGTTTTTCCGGATCGATCCCGAGCTTGTCGCGGCAGTACAGCACCTGCACCGCGAAGGCTTCGTTCAATTCCCACAGATCGATGTCGTCGATCTTGAGGCCGTGCCGCTTGAGCAGGCGCGGTACCGCGAATACCGGTCCGATGCCCATTTCGTCCGGCTCGCAGCCGGCGGAAACGAAGCCGCGGAAGATACCAAGCGGCTTGAGGCCCTTCTGCGCCGCCAACTTGTCTGTCATGATGACGGTGGCGCTGGCACCGTCGGAAAGCTGGCTGGCATTGCCGGCGGTGATGGTAAAACCCTCGCCGCGCACGGCCTTGAGGCCCGCAAGACCTTCGGCCGTGGTCTCTGGACGCGGCCCCTCGTCCTTCGACAGTGTGACTTCCTTGAAGGCAACCTGTCCGGTCGCCTTGTCGGCAACGCCCATCTTGGTGGTGATCGGCGCCAGTTCGTCGTTGAACTTTCCGCCCTGCTGCGCGGAGGCGGTGCGGCGCTGGCTTTCGAGAGAGTATTCGTCCTGACGCTCGCGCGAGATACCGTAACGCTTGGCCACGGTTTCGGCGGTGTCGAGCATCGGCATGTAGACGTCTTTCTTGATCGCGACCAGTTCCGGGTCAACCGCGTGAAACTGGTTGGCGTGCTCGTTCTGGACCAGGCTGATCGATTCACCGCCGCCGCCGACCGCGATCTCGACCCCATCGAACAGCACCGAACGTGCCGCAAGCGCGATCGCCTGCAGGCCGGAGGCGCACTGGCGATCGATGGTGGTGCCGGCCGTCGTGACCGGAAGGCCCGCGCGGAGCAGCGCCTTGCGGGCGATGTTTGTGCCGGTGGTTCCCTGCTGCAGGGCGCAGCCCATCACCACGTCTTCGATTTCTTTCGGATCGAGCTTGGCGCGCGCGACGGCCTGGCCGATCGCGTGGCCGAGCAGCGTAGCCCCCTCGGTTGCGTTGAGTGCGCCGCGATAGGCCTTGCCGATCGGCGTGCGGGCGGTAGAAACGATAACTGCGTCGGTCATGAACGACCTCCTGTTTTGTAATGGCTTTATTTCAGCGCCCTCGGTAACGGTGCAACGCATCGCCGATGTGTCACAACATATCCGGAAATGATGTGTGATGCGCGGGCCGGCGCATCAAGCCGCCTTCGATGCCTGCGCCAGCGACGCAAAGGTCTTGCCCTCGACCGCCAACCGTTTCAGCAGCGGCGCGGGTTCTAGGCTGGAATCGTTGGTCTCCTTGGCATAGAACGACAGCCGGTCTGCGATATGCTTGAGGCCGACCTGGTCGGCATAGAACATCGGGCCACCGCGATAGACCGGCCAACCATAGCCATAGAGCCAGATCACATCGATGTCGCTCGGGCGCGCCGCGACATGCTCCTCGAGAATCCGCGCGCCTTCGTTGATCATCGGATACATCATGCGTTCGAGAATTTCGTCGTCGCCGACCGTACGGCGTTTGCGGCCGAGGCGTTGCAGTGTCTCATCGATCAGCTTCTCGACTTCCGGATCTGGCAGCGGCGCGCGCGAACCCGCCTCGTATTTGTAATAGCCATTGCCGGTCTTCTGGCCGAACCGGCCGGCTTCACACAGCGCGTCGTCGATTTCCGACTTGATGCCGCGATCCTTGCGCGAGCGCCAGCCGATATCGAGGCCGGCGAGATCGCCCATCGCAAACGGGCCCATCGGCATGCCGAACTTTGTCACGACCGCATCGACCTGCTGCGGCAAGGCGCCCTCGAACAATAATTGCTCGGCCTGCTTGCCGCGTTGGGCCAGCATTCGATTGCCGACGAAGCCGTCGCAGACACCGACTACCGCCGGTACCTTGGCAATCCGCCGGGCAACCGCGACCGCCGTCATCAGCGCGTCCGGCGCGGTCTTGTTCGCCCGCACGATCTCGCACAGTTTCATCACATTCGCCGGGCTGAAGAAGTGCATGCCCAGCACGTCCTGGGGACGCTTTGTGACTTTGGCGATTTCGTCGATGTTGAGATAGGAGGTGTTGGACGCAAGCACGGCGCCCGGCTTGGCGTATTTGTCGAGCGCGGTGAAGACTTCTTTCTTGATCGCCATGGTCTCGAACACGGCTTCGATAATCAGATCAGCGTCCTTGACGTTTTCAAGCCCCACGACGCCCTTGATCAGGCCCATCCGCTTGGCCGGCGCATCGGCCGCAATACCGCCGCGCGCAGCGGTCGCCTCGTAATTCTTTTGCATCACTCCCATGCCGCGCTTGAGCTGCTCGTCGCTGGTTTCGATCAGCGTCACCGGAATCCCGGCATTGGCGAATGACATCGCGATGCCGCCGCCCATGGTACCAGCACCGATGATGGCAACGCTCTCGACCGGACGTCCCTTGGTTTCCTCGGGAACGCCGGCGACCTTGGCGGCCTCACGCTCGGCGAAGAAGGTGTAACGCTGCGCCTTCGACTGGTCGCCGGCCATCAATTTGAGGAAACCCTCGCGTTCTTTCTTCAAGCCTTCCTCGAACGGAAAATCGATCGCGGCGCCGATCGCATCGGCAGCGGCAAACGGTGCTTCCAATCCGCGCGCCTTCTTGGTCAGCGCCGAGACGGCGTTGGTGAAGATCGAGCGGTCGGCCTTCGCGGCTGCAAGCTTGCTGTCGTCGTCGCGCAGCTTGCGCAGCGGCCGTTTCTCCGCCAGCACCTTGCGGGCAAACGCCTCGGCCCCCGACGCCGGGCCTTCGACGATTTCTTCGATCAGGCCATTCTTGAGCGCGTCCGCTGCGCTGATCGGATCGCCGCCGACGATCATCTTGACCGCCAGTTCGGGACCGACCGCGCGCGGCAGGCGCTGCGTACCGCCCGCGCCGGGCAGCAGGCCAAGCTTAACCTCGGGCAAACCGAGCCTTGCTTCCTTGGTCGCCACGCGGAAATGACAAGCGAGCGCAACTTCGAGCCCGCCGCCGAGCGCGGTGCCATGAATAGCGGCAATGACGGGCTTTGGACTGTTCTCCAGTTCGATCAGCACCTCGTGGAGGCCTGGAGGCTTCGGCGGCTTGCCGAATTCGGTAATGTCAGCGCCGGCGATAAAGGTGCGGCCACCACACGTCAGGACGATGGCTTTTACTTCCGGGTCGGCCAGGGCACTCTTTACGCAGTCAAAAATGCCGCCTCGAACGGCGGCACTCAGTGCGTTGACGGGAGGGCTATTGACCGTGACGATGGCAATGATGTCATGACGATCAAGCTTGACGACTTCACTCACAATACCCTCCGCAGCTTTCTCGGCTCGTATTTCGCACTGGGGAATTTAACACCACTTCGGCGCCCGCGGCGCCCGCACCTCCAACGCGACGCCGCCGATGCGCGCGGCGATGACCGCCTTCCAAACACGAGGATTGGGCAAGTAGGAAAAGATCCGCACCTCGGCCATAGTGCTGTCTCCGTGGTGCGCCGCTAAGCCGGTAGCGCAGTTATTCGTGCAATGGGCCGTGGAGCTGGACATGCTTGAGCCCTTATTCGTCATGTCGAGGGGACCAGCATGCGCGGAACGCTGCTCGACGAAGAGGGCCGAAGCGGCCAAGGGGGGATGCAGGAGCGGCCACGCTGATGGCGCCGTTTGGCATGGCGGAGTGCGCTTCGATCACCTAATTTACGAGGTCTTTCAGCAGATCGACAGTACTGCCGGCGATCAGAAGATCGTCGTCTACAAAGAGAAACCTCGCTGGGCCCACGGCTTGAGTAACGACCATCACAACATGACAATCTCAAGATTGATGACTATGGGTCCGAGGCGCCATCAAAGATGGCAGAGAGCGATCTATCCATAAAATCGGCGGCATTCAATTTTTGCTTTATCAGCACGTGGCGATAATGGAGATCGATGGTCTTCTGTTCATCAAAAACGACGCTGTCTTCGATGCCATCGACACGCGTGCCTCGGCTATCTTGAGCGCCGATCCGATGGATTGCGATCGATCGCATCGAAAACGCGCTCGACCGCCGTGCGATCGACGACATCTAGGTATTCGGCGGCTGCGTTGCCTCCTAAAAGCGGAAGTGCCTTTTCCAGCGCGTTGGTATGAACGTCCGCAATCGTTACGCGCGCACCGTTTTCAGCCAACGCCCTTGCGATGCCGAGCCCGATGCCAGAGGCGCCGCCGGTTCACCACTATCGATCGTCCGGTCACATAGAATAACTCATGGACCTTCATCCTCTATCTGCGTGGTCATTTCCCAATGGCCACCAACTGTCTTTTCGTTGCTGCCGCGCGACAGCGGCCTAACTCAACAACTCTGCGAAACTGCGGATTGGCCGTTCACCTTTCCAGCCCACCGATGCTCGCCGCATCGCATCAGACAGTTTCCGCGTCGATTCATTGTCGTCGATCAGCTCGATGAATCCTGGTCCGCCCTCTCCACGGTCGATAAAGAAGACGTCTCCACCGCCAGGCGCTGGCGCCTGAAAGACGATCGACTGGCCTTCCGCTTCATAAGCTTCGGCCAGTTGCTTCACGTCGGGCCGGAACTTGCCCACGTGATGGAAGCCATGTCCGCGCCGTTCTCGCGCCTCTTTATATACGGAGGGCTTGTCATCGAGCGCTTGGATAAGCTCAATCATCAATGTGCCCGAGAGGGCCACTGCGATGGTGAACTCGGCATCGCCCGGCCGGCCGCGGTATGTCGAGCGATCGCGCCCGATCCGGTCAAGGACAAACCATGGCCCAATACCGATCGCATCGGTCCACCAATCCATAGCGGCGGCAAGATCAGGAACGGAGAAAGCAATCTGGATGAGCTCTTCACCGCTCACGATGACCGATTCTCCCACTCCCCCAATCGAATCGTTCGTCTTCACATCGGCTCTCCTTGCGCTTTTGGAACGCCTTGCTCATGTCGCAGACGCAGCTTCCAACGGCTTCGTCCGTCCGACGACGCGCGGCGCGGTCTCGTCGAGGAGAAAGGCCAACCCACCCGCTATGGTGCAGGCTCCAGCCGCCATCCAGAAAGGCGTCGAAGGGCCAAGTATGTCCGCCGCGATGCCGGCGAGACCAGGTCCCCCGAACCCTCCAACTATCTCACCCACCCCCATAATGAAACCAAGTGCTGTCGCTACATGGGCCGGCGGGATCGTCTCCGAAGGTACGGTCGCCATGAACAGCACCGTGCTGCCAATCGCGAAAAAGCCGACGCCCAACAACAAGCACATTACCGGCAGGGAGCCGTCGAAAAGCACCGCTGTAACCGGTGCAATCACACCCACAAACGAGAAGAGCGCTAGAACGGGGCGCCTGCCGAAATAATCGGATAACGCGGGCACCAACAGCGCGGAAATCGCAGACGAAACGCCGGTCGTGGCCATCACGACGCTCATCTCGCCCGGCGTCAAGCCACGGGCTTGTACGAGATAGATTGGCAGGAAAGTCATGTGGATTAACACCCACCCAACCATCAGGCCGCTGATGATCGCGCAAATCCAAATGTTGCGATAACTCAGCATCTTTTTCAGTCCGATGGACTTTCCAGAAGCGCTTTCCTGCCGCACAGGCGCTACGGATTTCGGCTCTCTGATCAAAAGTATGATGAGAACAGCGACGATGAATCCGGGAACTCCGGCAAGAAAGAACGCATTCCGCCACCCGTAAGCAGTGGCGATAGCGACAAGGGCAAGCGGAGCAACAAAGCCATTCAGGATCGAAGTCACAAAATTCTGGATCACTCCCATGTTGAATCCCCGCCGATGTTCGGAGGATTCGGCCACCATAATTGACTGTGCGATCGGAAGAACGGGTCCTTCAGCGATCCCCATGATCATGCGCGCGCCCAGGAGCACCAGGAAAGAATTTGCCAAGCCGGAAATCACTGAGCAGGCAGAAAACACGATGATCGCGGCGACCAGCAGGACTTTTCTGTTACCGAGATAGTCAGACAGCGCGCCGACGACATAGCCGGAGACCGCCCATGTCAATCCCAGGGCCGCCGCCAATGCGCCAAGTTGGGTGTTGGTGAGATGCAGTTCGGGAACGATGAACGGGGCGAGAAAGTTGAGCGCTAGCCGATCAAAGAAGACAAAACCGAATGCCAGCGCCAATAGCACCATCACGGTATTCTCGTAGCTGAAGATGCGCGACTTAACCATTGTGTTTCCCCCTGTGCATTATCGTGCTGATGTCGCGAGCGCCTCGGCAAACCACGCCGTCGTCAGTGCGTTGCGTTCGGCGGAGTGGTTGTAGATGGTGTGCTCCCCGTCCAGCCACGTCTCGACACGCGACAGTGGGTGGCTATTGCCGACAAGAAAGCCACGTTGCGCGCCGGGCGGCACCAGCGGGTCCGCACCGCCCTCAAGCACGAGGGTGGGGCAAACCAGCGGCGCGTGTTGGCTGTCGAACGCAAGCGCGGACAGAATCGCGGTGAGCGCCGCCGGATCCGATTCGCCGAACATCGCGGAAAATTGTTCCTGGGCCGTGCGGAATGGCGGCAACTGCGTCAGCATCGGCCCGCCATTGATACAGCACGCCTCTATGCGACGATCACGCGTAGCGGTGAGCGCGGCGAGCAAGCCGCCATAGCTGTTTCCCCAGAGCCCGATGCGCCGGCCAGGCGTGCGTTCCTGAATCCAATCGACGAAACGGCTGAAACCGGACGTCAGGTCGGTATCAGCTCGAATCCCGCCTTCCAGCCGGCTGTCGCCTTGCCCGGGACCGTCCACCAGCAAACAGTCGAGGCCGCGCCGGCAGGCCGCCTCCGCCATCGAACGATAGGCGGTCGACCACCCACTCATGCCACCGAATACGATCACGCTTCCCGCGACCGCGGCAGCGTTCGTATGGAAGTGCCAACCGAACAGCCTACCGCGCCGGTACGGCATTTCGATGCGCGACACAGGAAACTCCGAGAACGCAGCAAAGCGGGTGAAGCATCGAGTCATTTTCCGGTAGAGGTTGCGCTTCCGCTCGCCGTCTGCGTTGAACGCCATCTGCGCGAAGATCAGGCTCGCGGCCGCCGCGTGCCAGAGTTCACGTGCGGCCGCAGATTCTTGTTCGTCATGCGCCTTCGCTTCCTGCTGTTGCGCCAACTCCTCCAGGACGATGTCCCAGGCCCTGCCCTCACGGACAATTCGGTGGGTCAGCTCCGCCGCCTCGCGGCTCATGCCGTAGTCCACCATGCGTGTGATCGGCATAGCGCGGCACAGTGCATCAATCTGCTTGAGCTGATCTTCGCTGAGATTCATGTGCAAAGCCTCGCGCATCAAACGGCCAATGCCGACTTGCGCCAGCCGAGCTTCTGCCGCAGTTCGTCCACGAGACGCGGCAGATCGGCCATACCGGGGGCGAAACCGAACAGGTTGATGTCCGGACGTGTGAGCAGTGCGGCGACGTGCTTCTCGGCGAGGTAATTAGAATAGACTCCTCCTGTGTCGACGATGCGCTCGACACCCGGGCCGGCGTTGTCGGCGAGCGTGAATAGCCGGCAACCGAGGTCCCTCAGGAATCCGATGCGTGTTGGATCGAGCACCGCGGCTGGATTGTTCTCGGCGATCAGCGCGAAGCGGTAGCCGACGTGGCCGTCGAGCCGGCCCGTCCGGCCGCCGATGCTGACTTGCCCCTGTGGTGGCACCGAGCCGACTACTTTGCCGGCCTCGCCGCTGCGGTCATTCTGGATTACGCCTGCCGCGAAAGCGGGGAATGGCGGAAGCGACGGCACCAGGTTGAAGCGGAAGGCGAGGTCGCGAATGAAGGCGACAGCGCGGCTGTGGGTGTTCGCCACCTTGCCGAGCATTGTCGCGGCACGCATGATGTTGTCGACGTGCGGGCGGCGTTCCAGCTCGTAACTGTCGAGGATGTCCGCAGATGCAGCGCCGCGCAGAACAAGGTCGAACTTCCAGGCGATGTTGGCGGCATCGCGAATTCCAGAGCAGGCGCCCTGCCCCATATATGGAGGCATGGTATGGGCGGCATCGCCGCCGAGGAAGGCCCGCCCCCTGCCCCAGTTCTGCGCCATCCGGCATTCAAACGTGTAGACGAGTTGCCGTATGATTTCGATGTCGTCGGGCCCGACCCCATGATAGTGCCTCAGTATCTTCCAAGCACTCTCCGGCCTCTCCATTTCCGCTGTGTCTTCATGCTTCAGAAGCGCGAACTCAAATCGCTGCCGGTTCTTGCCGATCGGCAGGAACATATGTCCCCTGGCCGGATCGCAGTATTGTTTGGTCTCCTCGAAACTCGACGCCATGGAGCGCTTTCGCTCGCCGTCGATGTTGAGCCAGCGCTCGTTGAAACCGTTGTCATCACGCTCGATGCCGAGCGCCGAGCGGACGAAACTGCGGGCGCCGTCAGCGCCGAACACGTAGCTTGACCGCAGTGTTTCGACACGGCCGTCCCTCTTCATTGCGAGCTCGATCGTGCCGGCAGTGCTTTTCAAGCCTGTGAGCTCTGTACCTTGGTGGATGACAACATTTGTCAGCGTGCGCACCCGGCGATCGATCGCTGCTTCGATGTCAGGCTGGTGGATCGAGATATGCGCCGGGAAACCCATCGGCAGGCTCGGAACTTTGCCCACGTCTACGAGCGGCCTGCCCTTCGCGTTGTAAAAAATGTACGACTCGATCGGTGAGGAATCTCGCAGAGCCTCGTCAATATCGCAGGCAAAGCTGAGCAGCCGCGCCGTCTCGCCGTCGATATGGGTTAGTCGCGGCAGGCCGTAGAGCGTTGGCCAACGCTCGATGACCACCACGCGGTGCCCGAGCTGCCCCAGCAGCGAGGCCGCGGTGAGACCCGTCGGGCCGTAGCCGATGATTGCCACATCGAAATCAGTCGGTGCCACGAAATGTCCTCCCCTGATTTTTTTGGAGCTTGTGACAATCCTTGACATTGGCAAAATCGATTGTTTTTATGGATCCTATCCATACCATGGATGCAAGACATGCGTTTCAAAGGGCTCGATCTAAATCTCCTTGTCGCGCTCGATGCGCTGATGACCGAGCGCAGCCTCACCGCGGCGTCACGCAGCATCAATCTGAGCCAACCCGCAATGAGCGCTGCCGTCGCACGGCTGCGCACCTATTTTCACGATGACCTATTTACGATGAGGGGTCGCGAGCTCGTTCCAACACCTCTCGCCGAATCCCTTGCCGCTCCAACTCGCGAGGCCCTGCTGCACATCCAGCTCTCCATCGCGTCCCGGGAAACGTTCAACCCTGCCAAATCGGATCGCCGCTTCAGGATCATCCTGTCGGATTTCATGGCACTGGTGTTTTTCAGAAAGGTTGTCGAGCGTGTCGCGCGGGAAGCTCCCGGCATCACGTTCGAGCTGCTGCAGTTCGACGATCAGCCGGACGAGCCGCTTAGGCGCGGCGAAGTTGACTTTCTGATCTTTCTGGAAATGTTCATGTCCAGCGCACATCCCAAAGCAAGCCTTTTCGACGAAACGCTCGTGTGCGTGGGCTGCAGAACGAACCCGAAGCTTTCACGGAAGCTCACTTTCGAGCGATACATGTCGATGGGGCACGTTGCGGCTCAGTTCGGGCGCACACGGAAGCCGTCGATCGAGGAATGGCTCTTGCTCGAGCATGGTCACAAGAGGCGGATCGAGGTTGCCGTGCCCAGCTTCAGTATGATCCCGTCGTTTCTGTTGGGCACGGAGCGAATTGCGACGATGCACTCAAGGCTCGCAGCACAACTTGCAGCGACGACGCCGCTGCGGATCATCGACCTTCCGCTGCCACTTCCCGCCTTTACTGAGGCGGTTCAATGGCCTGCCCTTCACAACAATGATCAGGCAAGCATTTGGATCCGGGACATCATGCTGCAGGAAGCAGCCCACATGAGGTCTCCGCCGAAGGCAGCGCGAGGTCGCCACCGTCGCGAGACCATGCCGCGGCCGATAAGTGGCTCGTCAACCAAAACTAAGCCCTAACCACCGTGAAACGACGGCGGGACAATGCGCCGGCCAATGCGCTCAAACCCCATTCTGTCGCCTCGTTGCCTGAACCGTGACTGCGGAAGTATCGGTGTCACAGTTCTGACGACGCGCACGATCAAGCGTTGATGTCGTGGCCACGGGGTAGGGTCCAACCACGCAGACTCGATCAGCTCATGACAGCTCGTTGCTTTCGACGTGAACGGCCCCGGCCTTGACAGTCGTAAGAGCAGCGTAACCCAACGATCAGTTAGAAGGACGCTTCGCCAGAACGAGACAGATGCCTAACGCGATCATCGCTGCCCCCGACCCCTCTCGTAGGCGGCGGATTAGCGTAGGACGGGCTGCTGCGCCTTCCCGGATGCCGCTCGCCGCAAAAGCGACCACGATATCGGCGAGGGTGTTAAGCGCAACCGACACGAAGCCAAGCACCACGAATTGCAGCGCCACGTGACCTGCGGCCGGGTCCACGAACTGCGGAATGAAGGCAAGGAAGAATGCCGCCGTCTTCGGGTTCAGCGCCTCGACCAGCACTCCTTCACGAAACGCCCGCCTCGGCCCGATAGACGGTGCTGCGGATCCTCCATTCAAACTTGTCGACGCGTCCCGCCGGGCGGACAGGAGGGTGCGAAGGCCGAGCCAAACTAGATAGGTAGCCCCGATCAGCTTCAGTGCGGTGAACAGTTCCGCGCTTGCGAGTACGATGGCGGAAACACCCAGGCTGCCCGCAAGGACATGAACCAAGCCGCCCAATCCGGTGCCAAAGCTGGAGGCCACACCTTCCGCACGCCCCCAGCCAGGGTCCGCGCTGCAACATAGAATATGCCCGGACCAGGTGTGATGGCGAGCAATAAAGCTGCAGCGAAATAAAGCGCGAGTTGAGCAAGGTCTGGCATGACTAACCACGTATATTATCACGGGCCCTGCGCCAAGACGGATATGCGGCACTGTCGGGCGCCGGCGAGGAACTAAACAAGCAAACCTGATAAAGCGCTTGTCGTCCCCTTCTCGCTAATCGCATTGACCGGGAGGGCGATGCTGTCATATATCGCGCACGCTTCTCGCAATAGCGCCAATTCGGCGTCAGGATCGATGACCCGTCAGCCCATCGTGCTATACCCCTTTATTGGTTGTGAAGCGCGACGACGACGCAGACGGACCAAACAGGCCACCGTTGCGTCGCGTCCGCCTAGGCACAAAAAGCTCCGTCCACCATTAAGGCCGAGCCGCTCACGTAGCTGCTTGCATTCGAAGCCAGAAATACCACCGCCTGCGCCACTTCGTCGGGCTTTCCATGTCGTCCAAGCGGAATCTGATCGTCGAAGAATTGCCCGGCTTCGCGTCCAAGAAGCTGACTCATGCTGCGTTCCGCCGTTCTCATGAACTCGTTGTCGATTGGCCCTGGGTTCACCGTGTTGACCCGAATTCCGCGTGGCGCGACTTCCCTGGCAACGCATCGCATCAACCCCATGAGGCCATGTTTGGCGGCAACATAGGAGCAATTGCCCGGAACGCCTTTCACCCCGACGATGCTTGATGTCAAAATGATGCTCCCTCCATCGTTCATCTGTGGGATCACATATTTGCAGGCGAGAAAGCCACCTCTGATATGCGTTGCGATGATCGAATCGAAGAGATCTTCGGGATATTCCGTTATCGGCATCAAAGGTCCGTCATTGCCAGCATTGCTGAAAAGCACGTCGATCTTACCAAAGCGATCGACCGTTCTGGCGACGTAGTTTCGGACCTGCTCGGCTTTCGTAACGTCGGCGACGGCGAAGTCGACCGAACTTCCGGAGATATCCTCAACCGCCCGCTTTAGCTCCGCTTCCTTGCAGTCTACCAACATGACCTTCGCGCCCTCCGCGAGAAGCGCCCGTACGCTGGCCAAACCTATGCTACCTGCGCCGCCCGTGACGATACAGACCTTGCCTTCTACAGAACCCACGAAGCTCTCCTGCTTTTCATCCATTGACCCTAATGCCCAGACAACTGGCTTCAACTTTCTCGAGTTTGACCGACGTGCGCATGCCGCTTCGTTTAGGAGACCATAACGAGCGGTAACCCTCGCGCACATGCAGCGCCCACATGGTCTGATCGTGGAACACATCGAGTCTCGCGCCCCGGTGCAGGTCAGATAGAAAATGTTGTGCGTCCGTCCTCGCGCACTGTCCGATGATTCAGTCTGCAACTTGATCTGGGGCGCCGAAAATGAACTCGTCGTCGCTCACCGTGCCGCGCCATCGTCCACCTCCAGCAATGGTCCATCTCTGCTCCTATCTTGCTCGTCAGGCTCGCCCTGCAACGTGAACTCACGAAAAAAGCGCGGCAATTCGCCGAGATCGCGCGAACCCCAGCCATGCGCCACCGCAGCGGACAGAGCGCTTAGCACGCCGGCACCCCCAGGCATCGGGACTCCCGCCAGCGCTCCGGCGGCCACCGCGCACATAACATCTTTCCTAAGCGTCTGGACATCGAGCGTGATGTCTGCGCTACCACCCTTAAGCACGTTCAATTTGCTGGCCAACCACGGATTAGCCGTCGGCGCTTCCGACAGGACTTCCAACATCGTATCGATGCTGAGATCGTATCGTCGTCCGAGCGCCAATGCTTCAGCGATGGACTGCAGGTACGCCGCCATCGTGAGATTGACCGCCAATTTTAAGGCATTTCCGCTGCCGCTACCCCCGAGATGCATGATCTTTCTTGTTAAGCGGCCTAGGACCTGCCGCGACTGATCTACATGCGGCGTCGATCCGCCTACGAGCGCCAGAAGGCTTCCCTTGCGTACGGACGGCACGGACCCCAGCACTGGAGCATCTATCAAGCCGGCACGGCGTTCCACAACTGTCGCTGCGAGTTGCACGCTTGTCATCGGTCGGATCGTACTCATTTCGATGAATAGCTTTCCAGCGATATCGGTCTGCAGGAAGCCATCACTACCTAGGAACAAGGAGCGTACGCCGTCATCGTCCGAAACGATGGAAATGACGATGTCGCTGGACTCCGCGACCGTCCGGGCATTCGTCGCGATATCTATGGTACTCGACTTGACGGCTTTACACCGATCCAGATCTCGATCGAACGCAACAATCTGGCAGCCCGTCTCCACCAGGCGCTGCGCGATCGCCTCTCCCATCCGGCCGAGTCCGACTAGGCCAATCTTCATTGACGGGCCTCGCTCTTGAGTGAATTCGCAAGTGCGCACCACTGTGCCAGGTCGTTCACCGCGCAATTTCTCGAGTTCGATGGACGCTGCAGCGTCCCGCAAGAGTCGACAATGCCCCTGTCGCAGACGGGTTTTGACGCCAGCGTGTTATCGATGTGCGCGATCACGGCGTCAGCGAAGCCCCGCTTGTTTGAGTAACGGATAAGTCACATCTTTGAACTCCCGCATCTGTTCGATGTACCGCGGCCACGAAAGCAGCACACCATCGAGGCCAATGCCGGATAACGCGTTCAAACCATCCACGATCTGGTCCTTCGTTCCGATCAGCGGATACCCACTCCATCCAGCAACGAAGTGCTCCTTCATCGCTTGCATCCGTGCGGGTGGAATTGTCTTGGCGGTTACCCCCAAAGTCGCGATAACGTTCTCCGCGGCCGACCAATCACCCTTTTCATGCACATAGTAGTTGTAGAAATCACGTGCCTCTTTCTCCGTCTCGCCCTGAACGATGTAAGCAAGGCTCCAGACGCTGATCTCACGATTGTATTCATCGCGCGCAAGCTTGCGGTATGAGTCGATATGCCTCCGGCATTCATCGAAATCCTTGGATGTGAGCACGGTGTAAACGATATCGCAGTATTTTGCTGCAAAGTGGCGACCGCGCTCCGATCCACCTGCGTTCATAATCGCCGGGTGCGGCCCTTGCAGAGGCTTGGGCTGCAGATAGCCCTTTTTGATCCGGTAGTACTTTCCCTCGTGATCGAAATCATCGTGCTCCGTCCAGAGCCGCTTGACAATATGGAGCCACTCTTCAGCTACGTTGTAGCGCTCGTCATGTTCGAGGATGTCGACGCCGAACATGTCGATTTCCGGCTTGTTCCAGCCAGTGACAATATTGAGCGTGAAGCGGCCGCCAGAGACATGATCGATGACGGTTGATTGTTTGGCGGCAACAATTGGATGATTGAGCGAGCAATGTGACGTCGCCACAATCCCTGCTTTAGTTGTTGATGCCGCGATTCCGGTCGCCCAGGTATAGGTTTCGAACCCGGCGCCTTGCGGATTGTTTGCGCCGTCGAATCCACGCCAGCGCGCGACGGGCACAATGGCTTCGAACTCCATTTCGTCCGCTAGCTTCGCAAGGGTCACAGTGTTTGGCCACGTGATTTCGAGACGCCCATCGAGCGCCGACATCACGCATCCGCTGTCGAGGTTTGACTGGAATGTGCCAAGCTTGAGTTTGCGGCCGTTGAAGACGGGGTTCGAATGCCGGTTGTTGCTAGTTAGCACTCTCACCGAGGCCATCGAACCCTCCCCTGCGCGATCGTGTTTTTGCTTGTGATCGCATTTGGCCGGGCCGTCAGGCTGGTGGAGTGGGAATAATATCGATCATGCGGCCTGGATGGCATCCGGTCGACAGAATCATAAGGGCGCCGCGGCCTACGCCGATACCCTCATTTCCGATGAACGTTTGATCGTTGTGCGATGAGGACCGGCTGTGCCGCCGGCCCGTATGGTCCGATGCATCAGCACCGCGAAACAAAGGAAATTGTGTTTTCGCGGGCACCGTGCGGCCCCCAGAGAGCTACAAATGCTCCGGGCAAGGGAAAACGGCCGCCCGAGCAAAACGGAGGGGGAGGAACAGATGATAAGAGCGTTGACTGGACTGGCGGCGTTCGGATTTGCGTTGGCGCTCGCTACGTCGCCCTCGGTATCCTTGGCCCAGGACCGCACGTCGATCAAAATCGGCTGGGCAATCTCCAAAACAGGCCCCTATACGGCGGGCGCCAGTGTGACCGTTCTTCCAAACTACCAGCTCTGGGTGAAGGACGTAAACGAGTCCGGCGGGATCGCGCTGAATGGGAAAAAGCTGCCAATCGAGATCGTCGAATACGATGATCGTAGCAATTCGGAAGAGGCCGTCAGAGCCGTCGAGCGCCTGGCGACGCAGGACAAGGTCGATCTCATCCTGGCGCCGTGGGGTACGGCTCTCAATCTTGCTGTGGGTCCCACTTTCCATCGGTTGGGCTACCCGCAGGTTGCGGTGACGGTGGTTTCCGATCGAATCGTCGAACTCGCCAAGCGGTGGCCAAACGCTTCGTTCTGGAGCGGTACTTCCGCTCATGTCTCAAATTCAGGCATCGAGGTGCTCACGCAGGCTCGCAAGGACGGCAAGATCGGACCAAGGGTGGCGATGATCAGCGTTTCCGACCAGTTCGGCATCGAACTCGCCAATGCGGGCCGGGAAGCCCTGAAGAAGGCAGGCTTCGAGTTGGTCTATGACCGCGCATACCCGGCCGGAACACAGGACATGCAACCGGTCATGAACGAGGTGATCAGGACGAATCCTGACGTGTTCATCGCATATAGTTATCCCACCGATTCGTTCGGCATTACAGAACAGGCCAAGCTTCTCAGCTTCAATCCCAAGGTGTTCATGGTCGGCGTCGGCGCCGCCTTTCCTGCTTTCAAACAAAAATTCGGAGCAAATGCCGAGGGAATCATGGGCGCCGGTGGATGGAATGCCGATTCGCCTGCCTTGAAGGCATACCTGAAGCGACATCTGGAAGTTCATGGTCGAGAGCCCGACAGGTGGGCAAGCTCCATCGTCTATGCCAGTTTGCAGTCTCTGCAGCAGGCCATCGAACGGGTCGGCAAGATCGATCGTGAGGCGATCACCAAGGAACTTCAATCCGGCACCTTTGAGACGATTATCGGCAAGGTCAAGCTCAAGGACGGCATCTATTCGGACGCTTGGGGCGTCGGTCAGTGGCAGGACGGGGAATTCTACGGGATCGCACCTCTTCGGCTCTCCGGTGTGCGCGGAGTAGTGATTCCGAAGCCGGTCTGGAAGCCGTGACGTAACGCGCCGCAAAATGTTTTTCTTAGACGCGCTGCTGACCGGGCTCGTGCTCGGCGGAATCTACGCACTCATCGCATTGGGGCTGACGCTCCAATACGGTGTGGCGCGTATCATGAATCTCTCGTATGGCGAGTTCCTCATCGCTGCGGCGTTTGGCGCCTACGTCCTGTTCTCGGGATTTTCGGTGAACCCGGTCTTCGGCTTGTTAGCGGCGCTCCCCATCGCCTTCGCCATCAACTGGCTGTTGTTCCAACTGATGCTGGTTCCTCTCCTGCACAGGGCGAAGGATCAGGCTGCCCTTGAAGTGGATAGCATTCTGGTAACATTTGGACTGCTGTTTGTAGTGCAAGGAGTGTTGCTCATTGTTTTCGGCGGTCAGTACTATAGCTACACCTACCTTTCCATTCCGATTACGATCGCCGGCAGCACTGTCGCTCTGAATAAACTCGTCGCCTGCGCTTTTGCAGTGGGTATTGCCTGTATTCTCTCGCTGGTGCTGACGCGGACACGGTCAGGAACGGCCATACGCGCCGTAGCAGTCGACCCGATTGCTGCGCAACTGGTCGGTATCAATGTCGCCTTGGCAGCTGCGTTCGCCTTTGCGCTGGGCGGTGCATTGGTTGCTGCAGCAGGTATGCTGGTCAGCATGTTCATCACATTTAATGCTGTGATGGGCGTGGTCTTCACGCTGAAAGCCCTCATCATTGTCATCATGGGGGGAGTTGGCAATGTGTTTGGGGCATTGGTTGCGGGACTAATTCTGGGACTGGCAGAGGCATTTGTCACGTTATTCGATCCCGGCCTCACGCTCGCAGTCAACTTCCTTCTGTTCTTGATCGTCCTCTTGATCCGGCCGACCGGGCTGTTCGGGAGACGAACACGATGAACATTCTGCACACCAAAGTTCTGATCACTGGTCTGGCCTCTCTGCTGCTCGTCGCCGTCCCGTTTTTTGCCAGTGGATACCATCTCGCGCTTTCGATCAGCCTGCTCAGCTATGGAATACTGGCCATCGCATGGGCGATGTTTTCGGGGCCAACACGCTATGTGTCGCTCGCTACCGCGGCGTTTTTCGGTATCGGGGCGTATACCGGCGCGGTCATCGGAGAGAGCGTCGCTTGGTGGATCGTTCTCCTGACTTCCGGAATTGTCGGCGCAGTTATCGCGTTGATCGTCGGATTGTCGACACTCCGGTTGTCCGGAATATACTTCGTCATATTCACGTTCGGCCTCTCCGAGCTGATCCGCCAACTGGTCACCTGGTATGAGGTCAACATTACGAAGTCGGTTGGCCGATATCTCTTTCTCGATATCACACAAGAGCAGATTTATTGGCAACTTGTTTGCCTGTTCGGGCTGGTGATCGTGGTCGGATTGTGGATTGCACGTTCTCGTTTGGGGTTCGCTGTGCGCCTCATCGGCGAAGACGAAGTTGCAGCTCGTCATTCGGGTGTGAACACTACCCAGGTCAAATTGACCATCTTCGTCATCAGTGCGTGCTTTCTGAGTTTGACCGGTGCCGTCATGTCGGCCCGCTGGACCTACATCGATCCAACGATCGCATTCAATCCAACTATGTCCTTCATGATAATCATCATGGCCTTGTTGGGTGGCACAACTCGGGTTCTCGACCCGCTGCTTGGCGTTGTTCCATTGGTCCTTCTCTTCGACGTACTGACGGCGACCTTTCCCAATTACTTCAGCGTCGTTCTGGGCTTGACGTTCATCATCATTGTGTACTTTCTGCCTCACGGTGTATCCGGCTTCGTGGCGGGACGCCTTTCCGGCATCCTGGTGCGGGATGCTCCGGAGGCCAAACTGACGAGCGTATCACCTCCAACATCGCCGTCCACGTTCACCCCCACGTTCACCCCCTCCACGACGCCAATCGAGAAGCCAATCGACGTCCAGTGCTCTCCACTGCTGAAGATCGACGGCCTCACCCGAACATTCGGTGGATTGGTAGCGGTCGACCAACTGAACATGACCGTTCACAAGGGAAAGATCCTTGGGCTGATCGGACCCAACGGCTCAGGCAAGACAACTGCCTTGAACCTCATGTCGGGAGCTCTCAGACCAAGCGCTGGCACGATCAAGCTCGATGGACGGTCGATCGAAACCCTGCCGGCACACCAGATCGCCCGGTTGGGAATTGCGCGCACTTTTCAACTTGTTCGGGTCTTTCGTTCGATGAATTGCATGGAAAACGTCCACGCCGGCCTGGCTTTTCGCCTGGGGGACAGAAATCGCTCTGCACGACAAGAAGTAGAGGGGCTTCTTGCGCAAGTCGGCCTCGCAGATAAGCGATTGATGCGGGCCGATCAGCTCACCTATATCGATCAAAAGCGGCTCGAACTGGCGCGTGCCCTCGCGCTCAAGCCGTCCCTGCTTCTGCTGGATGAGTGGCTCGCTGGCTTGAACCCGTCGGAGCTCCATGTCGGTATCGATCTTATCGAGACATTGCGGCGCTCCGGCGTGACCATTATCATGGTCGAGCACCTGATGGATGCGGTCCGCTCACTTTGCGACCATTGTATCGTCATGAATGCTGGTCGGAAAATCGCCGACGGGCCGCCTGTTAACGTGCTGGCCGATCCCGAGGTCATCCGAGCTTATTTAGGAGACGATCTCGATGCTTAGGGTCGCCAACGTGACGGTTCGATACGACAAGCACATCGCGCTGTCCGACGTGGCAGTCGAAGTCGCCCGGGGTGAGATTGTCACGATCCTGGGCGCAAATGGAGCCGGCAAGACGACACTGCTGAAGACGATTGCCCGCCTGGTTCGTCCTGATCTGGGCGCCGTCGTTCGTTACAACGACCGCGATCTCCTGGCGATCGCGGCGCATCAGGTTGTGCGGACAGGAGTCGCGATGGTGCCCGAAGGACGCGGACTGTTTGCAGACCTCACCGTTCGGGAGAATTTGCAGCTGGGCGCCTATGCCCGCCGAGCGAAAGATACCGAGGACCAGACTCTTGCGATCGTCTTGGAATTGTTCCCGCGCCTTGGCGAGCGTCTGAGGCAGCTCGTACGAACAATGAGTGGCGGCGAGCAACAGATGGTGGCCATTGGACGGGCTCTGATGTCAGCTCCCGATATCTTGCTCTTGGACGAGCCTTCCCTTGGTCTCTCCCCGCTCATGTGCAGCGAATTGTTCCGAGCGCTCCAACGGATCCGAGGCAACGGCATCGGAATTCTGCTCGTGGAGCAAAACGCTCGGATGAGCCTCAAGATTGCGGACCGCGGCTACCTCATCGAGACCGGCCGCATTATCGGCCACGGAACCGCTGCGGACTTGCGGGATGATCCTGCGGTCTGTGCCGCGTACCTGGGCTTTCAGCCGCTGGACAAGACCCCCCACGGCGCCCCATCCCTTAAAGCATGAGTTCGACGCAGCGAGGAGCAAGCATGCGTGCATTCGGAATTGGTCAGCCGGTTCGCCGTCTGGAAGACAAGCGCTTTCTGACCGGAAGTGGCCGTTACGTTGATGACTTGAGACTACCCCGGGAATGCCAGGCCTATGTTCTGCTTTCGCCGCACGCCAATGCCCGCATTCTGCGCGTTGACACGTCTGTAGCGAAAAGCATGCCCGGCGTCATTCAGATCTTGACAGGCCACGACGCCAAAGATGCACAATTCCCCGGCATGCCGCCTCTCTTTATGCCTGAAGACATGGGCGGTCCAAAAGGATTCCGCACACAACGTCCAATCCTCGCTTACGATCGCGTCCGGTGCCTCGGCGATCGCGTAGCAGTGGTGATCGCCGAAACCTTGTCGCAAGCGCGCGACGCTGCCGAGGAGATAGCAGTCGAATACGAGCCCCTGCCTGCTGTGATCCGGATCGAGGATGCCGTTAGAATAGACGCTCCGACTGTTTGGGATGAGTGCCCAGGGAATGTGTCCTTCACGCTGGAGATTGGCGACGAACAAAAGACCGCCGCGACATTCGAACGCGCGGCACACCGGATCAGACTTCGATTGGAAAACAATCGAATAGCCGCCAACCCAATGGAGACCCGAGCAGCGATCGGCGACTACAACGCCGCCGACGACGATTATACATTGTATACGAGTTCGCAGGCTCCGCACGCGGTTCGTCAGCAAGTTTCAAATATACTAGGCGTTACCGAGTCAAGAATAAGAGTCATTTCTCCTGACGTAGGAGGTGGGTTTGGTCTGAAGTCCGACGCCTATCCTGAGGACATCCTGGTTCTCTGGGGCTCGGCAAAGTGCGGTAGGCCGGTAAGATGGACTTCCAGCAGATCGGATGCGTTGCTCAGCGATCATCATGCTCGCGATCAAGTTGTGACAGCCGAACTGGCGCTTGATGCGCAGGGAAAGATCCTCGCGATCAGAGCGCATGCATTGCATGGAGTGGGTGCCTACATCGTCGCGGCAGGTGTGGCACCACTTGTGTATTCGTTGCGCTACACTCCGGGCGCATACGATGTCCAAACTGTGCACCTGACGACGAGGGCGGTTTTTACCAACACCTCGCCCATAAATGTCTACCGGGGCGCCGGCCGTCCCGAGGGAAATTACGTCATCGAACGCCTGCTGGACCGGGCGGCTCACGAGATCGGATTGTCGCCTCTCGAGATTCGACGCCGTAATCTCATTCCAGCGCTTGCGCTTCCATATGCGACGGCAACCGGGTCGGTCTATGATTCAGGCGAATTCGAGCGCCTGATGGATAGATGCGCCGAACTCTCGGACTGGCATAGCTACGCCCAGAGACTGACGGACTCAAGACGGAGCGGTAAGTTGCGCGGACGTTCCATCGCCTATTATATTGAGCACGCAGGCATCTTCAACGAGCGAATGGACCTTCGCTTCGATCCAGGCGGCAATGTAACCATTCTCGCAGGCACGCATTCCCATGGTCAGGGACATGCGACCGTGTTTACGCAAATGGTCAGCGAATGGCTTGGGATTCCGTTTGAATCAATCCGGTTTGTGCAAGGCGATACCGACAAGGTGCCATTTGGACGCGGAACTTATGCTGCTCGATCCGCGCTCCTTGGAGGAGTCGCGCTCCGCCGTGCTGCGGATCAGATTATCGAGAAGGCCCGTCTCATGGCGGCACAAATTCTCGATGCCTCGGGTCAAGAAGTTGAGTTCAGAAGCGGCCACTTTCTGGCGCTCGGTACAAACAGAACTATATCCTTGATTGACACGGCAAAAGCCTTCTTTAGCAAGGTGGGGCTCCCGCTCGAGTTTAGCCTTGGCCTTGATGGCAGCGGGACCTCATCCGGAGATATTCCGAACTACCCCAACGGATGCCACGTATGTGAAGTCGAAATCGATCCGTCCACGGGCGAAACGAGAATCGTCCGTTATACGGTGGTTGACGATGTTGGAAATCCACTTAATCCAATGATATGCGAAGGCCAAGTGCACGGCGGTATCGCTCAAGGCATCGGTCAGGCGCTGCTCGAGCATATCGTCTACGACCCGAACGACGGCCAGCTCTTGTCAGGAAGTTTCATGGACTATGCCATGCCTCGCGCCAGCGACTTCTGCGATATCAAGAACGAGTTTTGTTGCGTTCCTAGTACGACCAATCCCCTCGGAGTCAAGGGCGTTGGAGAATCGGGAACGATTGGCTCACCACCCGCAGTAATGAACGCGATCATAGACGCTCTGCGTCCCCTTGGAATCGATCATCTCGACATGCCGGCGACGCCGCAACGGGTATGGACCGAGATTCACCGCGCATCGCTCGACCAATGATCCGGAGGAAAGTGTCGACGCAACTATCGAACCACGGACGCACCCGACCACCTGCCGCTACTCGCAGCATCGGTAAGCGTTTTTCCAATGATAGTTGCGAGACGGCGGATGGGAGTGATGTGCTGTCGTTGGCGGTGTAATACCACTGCCCAGTGGACATCCCAGTTTTCGATCGCCACAATCTGCATGCCGCTCATGTCTCTTTCGACCAGGGCAGACTCGAGCGTTACGGTCTGTCCGACAAGTCCGCGACGGACGAGTTCCAGACATAGTTCTAGATTTTCCGGTTCCAGTGGAATTTTTGCGGTGAGATTTCGTGTTCGAATTGCACGATCAACTATCGTGCGCACGATATTAGGACGACCGGGGAGAGCCAGCGGAAATTCGACGACATCCTCGATTTGGACCGGCTCTCGAGAGGGACGCAGCCCGTCGCTTCTCACCAGCACCAACGGTTCGCGGACCCGCGCCTCAGGCACAAATTCAGCGGCTGGGACCTGCTCCACGGCAATGACCGCAACGTCGAGCATCCCCTGTTTCATCATATCCCGAAGAAACGCGTTTAACCCTTCGTGCACTCTGAGTGCGGTGCCTGGTGACTGGGTACGCATCATCTGAAGTGCAGGCAGCGTAACAAGTTTACGCAATGCGGATGGCATTCCCACCACAACACGTCCAGCTGAGTCGTTTGTCAGTTCCTCGCGGATCGCCCACGCTTCGCGCAAGAGCGTGTCAGCTCGCGAGGCAAGAATTGAACCCGCCTCTGTGATCGTAATCCCTGTTCGGGACCGCACGACGAGTTGGCGTCCGATGTCATGCTCGAGCTGAGATAACGACCTGCTGAGAGCCGGCTGAGATAGGCCAAGCTCTTTGGCAGCGCCGTTAATGCTCCCCACCTCCGCGACCCTCAGAAAGTGTTGGAGTAAACGCAAGTCCATTCGCCCTCCGTTCAACGGCCTAATGACTAGGACGACAGACCCTTGTAAGATTGAGACTAGCGCCTGCCCTAGCAGGCGGGCTGACCCTAGCACTTACCCGGTCAGTTGACCAAATTTCGTTCAAGGGTTGGTCAAGTTTCGCTGAAGGCATGTCATGGCCGTCGCCGGCCGGGCGCACAGCCATTACCTTACCTGCGAAAGTAGCCTGGCATTCCGACGCGGGCGGAGGCGAATACTACCGCCACACTACTGCGTCTCCCGTCAATCTCGAGCGTCTGCCGTCGAGACGGGGCCGTCGCGCAAACGATCGAAACGGACCCCTTCCTCTCTGCCGATAAAGCAGAAGCAAATGTTGAACGGGTTTTAGCTAACGCTGCCACATCTTCATTGCTACCGCGAACGAACTTGCACGGCTAACGTCTCTGCCGCTGCAGATCATCTGCTTCGCTCCCGAAGCGGCAGGCGGACGGAGTGGATACAAGAATGAGTAGCATTAAGTCACAACGCATTATTGATCTCTCAGTGCCGCTAAAGAACGACATTCCGTCTGATCCTCCAAACATGCGTCCGCACATTCGGTACTCCAGTCACGCAGCCGGCGCGCTCGAGTTTGAGGAGCTGTTTCCGGGATTGAAAGCCGTCGAATTGCCAGAGGGGCAGGGAGCGGCGATCGAGCACGTCACCCTTACCACGCACAGCGGAACTCATCTCGACGCTCCCTGGCACTTTCATTCCACCATGAATGGCGGCGAGCGGGCGATCACTATCGATGAAGTTCCGCTCGAATGGTGCATCCAACCCGGTATCAAACTTGATTTCCGGCATCTGCCGGACGGCTATGTTTGTTCGGCTCGGGACGTGGAGCTTGCGCTTGACCGTATCGAACACAAGCTCAAGCCCTTCGAAATCGTCTTGATCAATACCAAAGCTGGAGCCGCATTTGGCGAGCCGAACTACCTTGATTGCGGGTGCGGAATGGGTCGCGAAGCAACGTTGTATCTGCTTGAGCAGGGCGTGCGGCTTACGGGTACCGACGGGTGGAGCTGGGACGCGCCATTTTCCGCGACCCGTAGGCGTTTTACAGAGAAGCGCGACCCTTCCATCATCTGGGAGGGCCACAAGGCTGGGCGTGACATCGGTTACTGTCACCTGGAAAAGTTGACCAATCTCGACAAACTACCAGCCAAGGATTTCACCGTCATCTGTTTGCCGGTGAAAATCGCAGAGGCATCCGCTGGATGGACTCGTGCGGTCGCGCTAATCGATCAGTAGCAAACACGGTCTCGATTCCAGGGACGGTCAACTCGACAACGATAGAGACAGTCGCAGCTCAACAACAGTTGTCGGCGCAAACGCTCTGGTAGAATCCGCGAATCCGAGGGAGTCGCCGATCAAAAGCCTCCAATTTGCTTTGATCTTTCAGGGAGAGTATTCCAACTAGGCCAACACAAAAGTCTTGATGCAGATCAACGGCTTGTGACGAAAGTCCAACCGCGAGCGGTCCGACCCAGGAGCGCGGGGTTCGAGCGCTGTTTAACCAACCCTCATTTGTGCAGCCGGAGTCCGGTCAACTTCGGAAGCAACGTCGGTTATTATCTCGCGCAACCATGCCAGTGCGGGATCCATGTGAAACGAGGCCGGCCATTGAAGGGCCTCCCGAAAAGCAGGGATGCGGACCGGCGCGCGCAGCAGCTTCAACGGAAAGTTTCGCGCAAAGATCGCAGCTAACCGATGATGCATCGTTGCGATACGGTCTGTGCCGATCACCATGGCCGCCATCGCGGTAAAGTTCGGGGCAATGACCTCGATACGCCGCCGATAACCCAGCTGGACGAGCGCCCGTTCATCGAAGGCTGCGCCGCCCGTAAGCCCGAGTTGGGCCGTTATATGTCCGGCTTGGAGGTAACGCCGGAGCGAGATCGAACGGCCGATCTGGCGGTTACCTCGCCAGGCGACGCAGCAGAATTCGTCGGCAAATAAATGTTGGTTGGGATGGCCGTCAATGAGATTTGACGCGGGGACCACGACAAAATCGACCTCTCCTCGTTGAAGCTGCTCATCGACCCGGTCACTGAAAGGAAGAATCTCGAGGCAAACGCCCGGCGCATCCCGATAGACGCGCTTCATCACGGCATGCATCAATACGATGCTCGCATAGTCGGAAACGACCAGCCGAAACCGCCGCTCTGAATTAGCCGGGTCGAATTTCGGAGGCGAGATCAAATTGGTCCGAATGCGTAGCAATATGTCGCGCGTCGGTTTTTCGAGCGATTGCGCCAATGGCGTTGGCACGAGCTTCCGCTTTGAAATCGTGAAAATCTCGTCGTTGAAATACTGTCGCAATCGTCCAATGGCGGCGCTCATCGCCGGCTGACTGAGATGTAGGCGCCGACTGGCCTCCATGACACTGCGTTCTTCAAGGATCGCATCAAGAGCGACCAGGAGATTGAGATCCAGGCCTTCGAACCGCATTTCAGCACATCCATAATGTAAATATCACGGATCATTATAATCGATTTTTCAAATTTCCAAAACCCGGGTAATCGAGAATGCGCCGCTCAAGGAGCCGCCAATTAAGAGACCGTCACGCCTGGGAGGAACAGACCTTGATCAAGCCATGGATTTTTGAGTTCATGCAGGCCCCGGAGCCGAGCGATGGGAAAGCCCTGCCCGGCACCGTGACCGCGGTGTTCAACGAAGGTTACGCATTCTGGCTAGAAGCCGAACGGCTCGGGTTCGAAGGAATATTCTTCAGCGAGCACCACTTCGGTCATTCGTTGAGCCCCTCGCCCAATCTCCTGATCGCAGCGATCTCTCGCCACACCAGCCGGTTGCGCCTGGGAACGATGGGAAACGTCGTGCCTCTCTATGAACCGTGGCGCATCATCGAAGAACTGACGATGCTTGACCACCTGACAAACGGACGCCTCGAGATCGGCTTTGCAGCCGGCGTACCCCAGGAACTGCAGCGGATAGGACTGGGAATGGCGGAGGCCCGTGAACGGTTCAACGAGGCTCTGGACATACTTGATGCTGCCCTGATCAACCCCGTCATCAACCATAGTGGAAAGTACTGGAAGCTCGAGAACCTCAGCCTGATGCCGGGCGTTTTCCTGCAGCCTGCACCGCCGAAATGGACAACTGTCGTAAGCACCGGGTCCGCGGAGAAATCAGCCCAAAGACAATCCAAGATTTGCACCGGCTTCGAATCCGTCTCTCGCATAACGGAAATCTTCGACGTGTATCGAAGTGAATGTGCCCGGTTGGGACGGCCGGCAGGCCCCGATCAGCTCGCAGTCCGGCGCAATATTTCCATTTCACGTGATGCCGCTGAGGCACGAGAAGAAGCCAAGGCCGCGAAGGAAGCGACTCTGAAGGTCGTGGCTGGCGATCCCCGCGTCGTCAAGCACGCGGCGTCAACGCTCGATGCGCCGAGAGCTGGAGCCGGATTTTCCTTGCATGACGACGACTATATCGCCGGGACACCGGCGCAAGTCGCCGAGCAAGTGATCGATCAGTGTCGCAAATGCGGTGCAGGCCATTTACTCGCGATGTTGGGCAGGAGCTTTTCGCCGCGTCGCCGCGAATCGCTCGCCCTGTTTGGCGAGGAGGTTATTCCCCAAATGCGCCGCGCGCAGATCGGCTGATCGGCTTGATCGGTCGAGCAGGAATCAAACGGCTGACGGGCAGCAACTACCGCATCTTCGACTGACGTAAGCAAGTTGCGAATAGCCGTCGCCACGGGACAACAACTGGAGCGAATAATGATCCAGGATAGACCTCTCATTCTCGGAATTGGCGGCACCCCGCGGCATGGGTCGTCGTCCGAACGCGCGCTTGCGATCAGTCTCAAGGCGGCCGAGGATAAAGGAGCCAGGACAATTCTTCTCTCCGGCGCAGAACTGGCTCTGCCGATGTATTTGCCCGGGCAGCAGCAATCCGGCCAGGCTTCACGTCTCCTCGCCGCACTTCGTGAATGCCATGGCATTATTATCTCGTCCCCTGCTTACCACGGATCAGTATCCGGCTTGATCAAGAACGCCCTCGACTACGCAGAAGAACTCAGGACGGACTCGCGCACTTACCTTGACGGAATTCCAGTCGGCTGCATCGCATGCGCCGGCGGGTGGCAGGCAGTTGGACAGACATTGGGCGCACTGCGGACGATCGCTCACTCGCTCAGGGGCTGGCCCACGCCCCTTGGTGCGATGTTGAACACATCCGCAGCCCTATTCGACGCTGAAGGCAATTGTATCGATATGGCAACCCAACGTCAGCTCGAGACGGTGGGGCACCAGGTGATCGACTTCGTGCGCATGCAGCGTCTTGGCAAACAGAGAGCACCATCCATCCCGACAGACGAAAGCGTCGAATCATAGTCCCGGCGCGCAAGACCAGCACGGACTCAGCAAGGAGTTTGGCGTGACATTCGAAACGATAAGGCTCGACATCGACGGCGTCGACACGGTGATAAAGGTCATCGGAAAAGGCCCGGCTGTCCTGGCGCTTCACGGCGCCGCAACCATCGAGGGGCATGAATGGGCACGGGCCTTAGCCGACAGGTTTCGGATCTATCTGCCGTTTCATCCCGGCTTCGGCGAAAGTGGGCCTGCACCGCACATCTGCGGGATGCAGGATTTGATTGTTCATAACCTGCGGCTCATCGCAGCATTGGGCCTGGATCGGCCGCACCTCGTGGGACATTCCATGGGCGGGTGGATGGCGGCGGAAATTGCCGCGGTCGCCGGTGAACGTTTTGCCCGTCTGGTGCTCAATGCACCTGCTGGGCTCAACCACCCTGATCATCGCGGCGCCGACCCCACCAAGATCGCTCCGCAAGATTTGCCGCAATACCTGGCTCATCGAACGGAAGTCGCAGCCCAATACTTTCCCGGAGGTTCGCTTGCTCCTCCGACAGAACAGTTCATTGCAGCAAGGGAACGGGAAAGCAACGCGCTGAACAATATTCGGAAGGCCCATGGCGTAGGCCATCCGAATCTCCGCCGATGGCTGAGCCGGATACCCAACGAAACTCTCATGTTGTGGGGCGACAGGGACCGGGTATCACTTGCAAGCCAGGCAGAGCTCTGGGCGAGAGAAATTTCGAAGGCACGCATCCATATTGTGCCTGGTGTCGGGCACTTCGCTATGCAGGAAGAGCCGAGCTGCATCACAACGATTGGCGATTTCCTCGCGGGTTGAGCGCAAGCTGCTCGGGCCGCTCTCATGCATGGGAGCGATCCTATCGACGGACCGAGGATCCACCACTTTCCTTCAAACGACACGATCCGGGGAGACAAACATGAGAGCCATTGCAATCGCGCTCGCTTTCGTCGTGAGCTTGACATCTACATCACTGGCGCAGACTTGGCCTGCCCATACCATTCGACTGGTCGTCAACTTTCCTCCAGGAGGGGCAGCCGACCTACTTGCACGGCTCATAGGTCAGTCCCTCAGTGAAACCTTCGGGCAGCCGGTGGTCGTCGAAAACAAGGCCGGTGCCAACGGAAATCTCGGCGGAGAAGCAGTGGCCCGATCCGCGCCCGATGGCTACACGTTGCTCATGTCGTCAGGCAGCATGGTCGCGATCAATCCTTATCTGTATGCCAAGATGCCCTTCGATCCCGCGAAGGATCTGGTTCCCGTCGCTTCCGTCGCGCGGGTCCCCTTTTATCTCGTCGTTCGGACGGAGAACCCCGCGCTGGATTTCAAGGCGTTTGTCGCCGATCTCAAGGCCAACCCTGGAAAACGCAATTTTGGATCGCCCGGGATCGGAAGCTCCCCGCATCTTGCGGCGGAAATGCTCAAGAAGATGACCGGTACGGAGGCCGTACATGTGCCTTACCGTGGCGCAGCACCAGCGCTCAACGATCTGCTTGCAGGGCAGATCGACTTCCTGTTCGACCCCGGTATCGCCATCGAGCACGTGAAAGCCGGCAAGCTGCGGGCCCTTGCAATTGGAAGCCTGCAGCGCTCACCGCAACTTCCCGAGGTGCCGACGTTGGAGGAGCTCGGTCTCACCGGCTTTGACGCGGACGCTGTTTTCGGCGTCTATGCGCCTGCCGGAACCTCAGCCGACATTATTGCACGCCTGAATTCCGAGATTAACCGGGCGCTCGCGACGGCCGCACTCACCGAGCGCATAATGGCGGTCGGCAACATCCCTGCGACAATGTCGCCCGATCAGTTTCGAGAAAAGTCTCGTGAAGATTCCAAACGGTTCGGCGCAATCATCCGGGAAAAGGGAATCACGGCCGGCAATTAGCGCCGGAAGCTCAAGCCCGCGACCCAAGAAAGCGGCGCTGCTCTGCAGATTCCGCCGCCCAGCGAGAACGGTAAATGACGACACCTCCAAGCGACTGTTCCGTGCTCATCGTCGGGGGTGGCCCGTGTGGCCTCATGCTCGCCAACGAGCTGGGGCGGCGCGGCGTGACCGCCGTTCTCGTAGATCAGAAGCCGACCACCGCTTTCAATCCACAAGCCAACGCAACGCAAGCCCGTACCATGGAGCATTTCCGGCGATTGGGGTTCGCCGGTGAAATCCGTGCCCTGGGCCTGCCGCCCGACTTTCCGACCGACATTGCTTATTTCACCCGTTACGCAAAGCACGAACTCGCGCGCTTCAAGCTGCCTTCGGCGCGCGAAGCGGTCGAGCGTGTGAAGCAGCTCTCGGGATCGTGGAGCGCCGCGGAGCTGCCCCATCGCGTGTCCCAGAAATTCGTTGAACAGGTGCTGAGGCGGCATGCCGATGCTCTGCCTGGAATCTCGGTTCACTATGGCTGGCGGCTCACCGGCTTCAGCGAGACAACTGATGGCATCGAGGCGGATATCGAACGGGTGAACGACGGCAAGGCGCATCGGATACGTTCTGCATTTCTTGTCGGCGCTGATGGTCCGCGCAGCACGGTGCGACAGGCGCTCGGTTTCCAGTACACCGGTGAGGAAGGCGCCGTGCGCGACTTCTTCGGTGGGCGTATGTTTGCGATCTACCTCCGTGCGCCGGAATTCTATCAGGCTGTACCGCATCCGCCCGCCTGGATGAACGTCACCTTCAATCATGAACGTCGGGCCTTCATGGCGGCGGTCGATGGCAAGGGCGAGTTTGCCTTCCATACCCAATTGCGTCCCCACGAAGTCGAAGGCGAGATCACACGGGAACGCGCGCTCGCGATGTTCCAGGAAGCCGTTGGCGCGCCGATCCAGGCCGAAATCCTGTCCCACGGCACCTGGATAGCTGGCTATGCGCTGGTGGCCGACCAATTCCGGCGCGGCCGCGCCTTCATAGCCGGCGATGCCGCCCATCTGTTCACCCCTGCCGGCGGACTTGGCTACAACACCGCCATCGAGGACGCGGTGAATCTTGGCTGGAAACTCGCAGCCACAATCCGCGGGAGCGGCGGTCCTGATCTGCTCTCCAGCTACGAGGCCGAGCGGCAACCGAACGCCAGACGCAACACGGCTTACGCGCGGCAGTTTGCCGACTCGCTGGGAATGTTCGTGCCAGTCCCGGAGATCGAGAACCAGACATCTGACGGTGCGGAAGCACGCCGCCTGGCCGGCAGCTATCTCGAGGCGCACGGCAAGGCCGAATTCAACATCCCCGGAATCACTTTCGGCGCGCGATACTACACCTCGCCCATCACGGTTTCGGACGGAACGGAACCGCCGCCGGATGCGGCCAACCTGTATGTTCCTTCGGCCTGTCCCGGCGGACGCGCACCTCATTTGTGGCTGTCGCCAGAGCAATCCCTCTACGACCGCTTCGGCTTTGAATGGACCCTGCTGCGGCTTTCTAACCGCGCCGACGGGCGACAGATTGCAGCGGCGGCTAGTGCGTTAGGGCTCGACATGCAAGTCGTCGATCTCCGATCGGATGAGGCGCGAGATCTCTACCTGGCCGATCTCGTCTTGATCAGGCCGGACCAGATTGTCGCATGGCGCGGCAGTAGCGATGAATCTGCAACGGACATCCTCCGGCGCGTTCTTGGCCGGGAATGATTGACACTTGAATTGCCAACAGCCGTCGTGAAACGAGCGGCGCACAGCGAAAAGGCGTGAGGAACCAATGAGGAATTTCAACGAATCTACCATCACTGACGCCGTTATCGAGCGTATCAAGGACGCCCCCGATGCGCGGGTCAAAGCGATCAGCGCTTCGCTGATCCGCCATCTCCATGATTTCGTGCGCGATGTGCGCCTGACCGAAGCGGAATGGTCTTATGCGATTGATTTCCTGACACGCACCGGCAAGACCTGTGACGGCAATCGTCAGGAATTCATCCTGCTCTCCGACACGCTCGGCGTGTCGATGCTGGTCGACGCGATCAATCACGCCTCTCCCGGCGCCACGGAAACCACCGTGCTCGGCCCATTCTATGTCGAGAATCCGCCGGAATACCCGTCAGGCGCCGATATCAGGGGGACGCTGGAAGGTGATCCTCTCTATGTTCACGGCCGGGTGACGTCTACCGGAGGTGCTCCACTCGCCAATGCCGTCGTCGACGTGTGGCACTCCGACAAGGAGGGCTATTATGATGTACAGCACCTCGAGCAGACCGAAGGTCTTGCCGGCCGAGCGCGCCTGCACACCGACGCCGACGGCGTTTACCACTTTTGGTCGATCAAGCCGGCAGCCTATCCGATCCCCTACGATGGCCCGGTCGGCGACATGCTTACGGCTCAAGCGCGCCACCCCTGGCGACCGGCGCATGTGCACTTCATGATCGACGCTCCCGATCATGAGAAGCTCACAACTCACGTCTTCGTCAATGGCGACCAGTATCTGGATTCAGATGCTGTCTTCGGGGTCAAGGACTCTTTGATCGGAGATTTCGTCCGCCATGAAGCAGGCAAAGCGCCGGATGGACGCATACTGGATGTCCCCTTCTTCACATTGGGGTATGATTTCGTGCTGCGGAAAAGAGCATGATTGCCGGATTCGACGATATGAACGCACCCTGAGACGGAGACCAGTTCGTCATGCAGTCATTTGTCTATAATGCTCTGCCGGGCCGGGTCATCTTCGGTTCCGGCACGGTCTCGTCTCTGGAATCGGAGATGCAGCGCGCCGGCTGCACGCGTGCGCTGCTGTTGAGCACACCGGAACAGGCTGCGGCGCTGAAAGACATCGCCGCTTCCATCGGAGTGCTGGCGGCAGGCACCTTCACTGATGCCACCATGCACACGCCTACCGAGGTCACCGAACGGGCACTACGAGCGGCAAGGGATTGCGATGCGGACTGCACCATCGCCTTTGGAGGAGGTTCCTCGACCGGACTCGGAAAAGCCATCGCGCTCCGCACGGATCTAACCCAGATCGTCATTCCAACCACCTATGCAGGTTCGGAAATGACTCCGATCATCGGCGAGACCGAAGGCGGCCAAAAGATCACTCAACGCACGCTGAAGGTGCTTCCGGAGATCGTCATTTATGACGTCGATTTCAGTCTCACCTTGCCGCCGCGATTGACCGTCACATCGGGCACCAACGCCATCGCGCACGCGGTTGAAGCTCTGTACGCGCAGGACCGCAATCCGGTCATCTCGATGATGGCCGAGCAAGCGATCGCCGCAATGGGGCGCGCGCTCCCTGCAATCGTCGCCAATCCCCAGGACCGGAAAGCGCGTGCGGAGGCGCTCTACGGCGCATGGCTGTGCGGAATCTGCCTTGGATCAGTCGGTATGGCGTTGCACCACAAGCTTTGTCATGTGGTGGGCGGGTCCTTCAACCTGCCGCACGCGGACACGCACACGGTCATTCTGCCTTACGCCATGGCCTACAACGCAAAGGCAGCGCCGGAGGCTGACCAGGCGGTTGCTCGTGCCCTCGGCGGCCATAGCGGGACACAGGCCCTGGTCGATCTGGCAAAGAAACTCGACAGTCCGAACAGCCTGAAATCGATTGGAATGGAGGAGCGCGATATCGAGCGGGCGGCCGATCTCGCCGTGCAGAGCCCATACTGGAATCCGCGCCCTATCGATCGGAGCGCGATTCGCGATCTCATCGGCGATGCCTGGGCAGGCGATATTGAACGCTATACGTCAGACACATGAACCGGTGGATGGCATCGGTTTTGGCGGCAAGCAGAAGCTCACTCCGTCGCGGCAAGATCGCTTGACATCGGCGCTTCGCGGAATCCCACCTCGGATGCTCAGCCCCAGGCTGAAGCAAACCTCTATTTCGACCCACTCCTGCTTCCAGCAGCAGCCGGGCGAGCGTTCCCAGCAAGACCGAGCACCATGTCGGAAAACCGCTCGCCCTGCACCATGACATGATCGCGAAGCCGAGTTGCCGCGAGTTGCTCGTCGCCGGCACGGATCGCCTCGAGAATACCGGCATGCTCCTGCAGAGATTGCAGCAGGCGGTTGCGCGCGCGAAGCTGGATGCGGCGATAGGCGCTTAACCGCTTGTGCAGCGCTAGCGCCTGATCAGCCAAAAACTCGTTGCGGCTGGCGCGGTAGATCGCCTCGTGAAACTGGCGATTCACAATATAGTACCGCTCGGTATCGCCCTCTCTCGCTGGGGTCTCGCAGCCGCGATGCGCGGCTTCAATGGCCGCCTCGTGATCGGAGGTGAGGCGGCGCGCGGCCAATCGTCCGCATGCGCTTTCGATTTCCGCCATTGTCTCGAACATTTCGAACAGGCGCGTCGGCGTGGGCACGCTCACAATCGCGCCGCGGCGCGGTCGGACGTCGATGAAGCCTTCGGCGCCAAGCTGAAGTAGCGCTTCCCGGATCGGCGTTCGCGACACTCCGAATCGATCTGCCAACGAAGCTTCGTCCAGCCGGTCGCCGGGGACAAATTCCCCTGCAATCACAGCATCTTCGATGGCCTGCTTGAGGCTAAAAGCTTGGCCCATTGCATACACTCGTTGTCGACCTTCCATACCATAAGCTTGACAAGACATACAGCATGCAGTTAGAAGCTAATTGTATACAATACGGCAGCTAAAAAATGCAATACGGCGTCTTCCTCCCGGTTTCTATCGTCCCCGATGGCTGCGCCGATCATCGTTCTGCCTTTGCGGGACGCCGACTTCGACCTGATCTGGTTTGCCGTGGTGATGACCGTCGCGATGGAGAATGGGCCTTATCCATCCCCCGGTGGGTCTCAACATCTTCGTGTTCGGAACATCGCGCCCGACATCCCCTTGCGGGTCGTGATCCGTGGGGCGCTGCCATTCGTCCTGCTGATGGCATTGGCTGTCGTGATGCTCTGTCTCGTTCCCTCAATTTCCACCTGGTTGCCCAATCTGGTGATGGGGCCGCCTGCCCATAATCAAAACGGTGATGACATGCTCAACGATATCAAGTCCGCACGCAGAGCGGCGCCCGAATTCCTGCAAGGGCTGATCGACACGCTGACGCAGCGTGGTCGGGCGGTCCTTGGCATGAAGCCGGATCGTGGTGCAGGTCAGGATCACGACCTCGAGGTTCTGGGCGAGGCGCTTCTCTCCCGACGCGGCGAAGCCTCGGGCGTAGCGATCGCGCAATCGCTGCTTGCGGCTTTCGAGCGGGCTGACGAGCCTCAACGACTGAAGTTTCTCGTCTCGCTTGCCGACCGGTTCGGACCTGACCGTCGTTCCATCGAACTTGCGATTGCCGACTATCAGCGCGAGGAAGGGGGCGACTACACCAAGCTCGAAGCACTGCACGCGGCGGCAGAACCGCGCCGGCAGGAACTCATCCGGCGCTTAAATCTGTCGCCGGGAGGGACGGCTTCTCTGGTGCGCGTCCGGGAAGTCCTGCTCTCGCTCCTGCGTGAGCATCCCGAGCTCCAGCCGGTCAACGACGACTTCGTTCATCTGTTCTCGTCCTGGTTCAACCGGGGTTTTCTCGTGCTGCGCCCCATCGACTGGAACACATCCGCCAACATCCTCGAGAAGATCATCAAGCATGAAGCGGTCCACGCCATCCAGGACTGGGACGATCTGCGTAACCGGCTCGAGCCGGCGGATCGTCGCTGCTATGCCTTCTTTCACCCGCAGCTCATCGACGAGCCGCTGATCTTCGTCGAGGTAGCGCTCACGAAGGAGATCCCCGGCGCGATCGGTCCGCTCCTGGACAAATCGCGGCAGGCAATAGTCGCCCATGAAGCCACGACCGCCGTATTCTATTCGATCTCGAACACCCAAAAGGGCCTGGCAGGCGTCACGTTCGGCAATTTTTTGATCAAGCAGGTGGTGCAGGACCTCGCCCGCGAACTGCCCAACCTCAAGACCTTCGTCACGCTCTCGCCGGTCCCAGGCTTCGCCGGCTGGGTGAAGCGTGAACTGAAGGCTGAAGCCTCGGTCGCGATCGATGAGGAGACGCGACGCGTACTGTCAGCACTCGACGACGGCGGTGACATCGAACAGGCGCGAGAGGCCATCACGTCCCTTGGCGCTTACTACTTCCTCAAGGCGAAGCTTCCATCCGGCAAGCCGCTCGATCCGGTCGCGCGCTTCCATCTCGGCAACGGTGCTCGGCTGGAACGCCTGAATTTCCTGGGCGATGGCTCCGGCAAAGGCATGAAGCAATCCTACGGCTTGATGGTCAACTATCTCTACGCGCTGGATCATATCGAGGTGAACCATGAAGCGTTTGCGGAGCACGGAACCGTCGTCGCCTCGGACAAAGTGAAGAAAGCGCTGCGAGCCGGGCTGTCGTCCCGTGATCTCGTTCCAAGCCCCAAAGCAAACCCTCAACGGAACATCTCGTCATGACCTGGAATTTGTTCGACCGCCTGCTTCCTTCGGAAACTGATCAGACCATCTGCATCGAGAAGGAGAGTGGCGCAACGCTGACCTACGGCGAACTCGCCGCCCTCAGTGGCAGGTTCGCCGGCTTCCTGGCCAACAAGGGCATTGGCCCTAATCATCGCGTTGCCGCAAAGGTCGAGAAATCCGTCGAGGCGGTTGCACTATATCTTGCAACCCTTCGCGCCGGCGCGGTCTATCTGCCGCTCAACACCGCCTATACGCCGGCAGAGACCGAGTATTTCGTCCGCGACGCGCAGCCGACCTTGATCGTTTGCGATCCGAAGGAAGAGGCCGACCTGCGTGCCATTGCAGCAAAGGCCGGCGGACACGTCGAGACGCTGGATCATCAGGGCAAGGGCTCGCTTGTCGATGCAGCGGCGGTCTATTCTGCGGATTTCAACACCGTGCCAAGAGCGAAGGATGATCTCGCAGCCATCCTCTACACGTCAGGTACCACGGGACGTTCCAAGGGAGCGATGCTGACGCACGGAAATCTGGTTTCGAACGCCCTGACGCTGGTCGCGCAGTGGCGCTACTCTCACAGGGACATCCTGATCCACGCCCTCCCGATCTATCACATCCACGGGCTCTTCGTAGCCTGCAATGTGACGTTCGCTGCGCGCGCGCGCATCCTGTTCATGCAGAAATTCGACGCGGACCGCATTCTGCCTGCAATGGCACGATCGACCGTATTGATGGGCGTGCCGACTTTCTATGTCCGGCTGCTTCAGAGCGAAAATTTGAACGACCAAACGACCGGCAATATGAGGCTGTTCGTCGCAGGATCCGCGCCGCTCTTGGCGGAGACCCACCTTGCCTGGAAACAGAGGACTGGTCACGAGATCCTCGAACGGTACGGCATGACCGAGACCGGCATGATCGCCTCCAATCCGTACGAAGGTCCGCGAATCCCCGGCTCCGTGGGCCGCGCCCTGCCCGCCGTTGAAGTTCGCATCACGGATCTCGAGACTGGCGTTGAGCTGCCCAGCGATGAAGTTGGCATGATCGAGGTAAAGGGGCCGAACGTCTTCGCGGGCTACTGGAAAATGCCCGACAAAACCGCGGCAGAATTCCGTACCGACGGTTTCTTCATCACCGGCGACCTCGGCAAGCTCGACACGCGCGGCTATCTGCACATCGTTGGCCGCGGCAAGGATCTTATCATCACAGGCGGCTTCAACGTATACCCAAAGGAAATCGAGACGGAAATCGACGCGATCCCGGGCGTGTCTGAAAGCGCAGTCGTTGGCGTTCCGCACGCAGACTTTGGCGAGGGCGTCACGGCCGCCGTTGTCCGAGCGTCCGGTTCCTCGGTGGATGAACGTGCCATTCTCGATGCACTGTCGGTAAGATTGGCAAAGTTCAAGCAGCCAAAGCGCATCATCTTCGTGGACGCATTGCCACGCAACGCCATGGGCAAGGTCCAAAAGGCGCTGCTGCGGGAGCGCTTCGGCGATCTCTATTCAGCCAAGGTTGACTAGATTAAAGGGCCATTCACTTGAACTGCCCCCGCCTCCGGCGTGATCAACAGACGCATGGTTGCCACTTCGAGCGGGCGACGAAGTCGAGGAAGCTTCGCACTTCGCGTGATATAGCCCATGTTCGACACGCTGGGCTCGACGATCGCAGGGCCGATGCCGTACACGCGCCCCTGCGCGCTCCTCGTCGCGCCGCGCCATGAGTTCGCGAGCTTGCCCTGTTCGATCACTCGCGCGATCGCGTCCTGCCAATTGACCGTATCCAGCAGCGCGCCGGTCGCGGTGAAAAAAGGGATAAGGAATTCGCATCGATCAGGGGTACGCCTGATGATGTCGAGCGACCCGAGACCGATAGCGATGCGCTAGCCGCTCCGAGGTGAAACGTTCCGCCGAAGCCGCGATTGAGACCGGTTATACCGCCAGTTCGATCAGAATTTTCGCGAGTTCGGCTGGCCTCGAGAGGAATGGGGAGTGGCTAGTGTTGATGGGCCGCACGTCGGTCTTGCTCGCTGGCAGGGCCTCATCCACCTCCCGAATGAAACGGCGTTGCAGCGCCGGAAGTACACCTTTGTCCTGCTCTGTCAGGATATAGCTTCTTGGAATACTCCCCCAACGCTGGGCGGTCGTCATGATGGGACCGTTCACGACCGGATAATCCGGCTGCAACAGGTTTATGGCGGCATCCGCTTGCTCGCCGCTGACGTCGCCAAAGAACGCTTCCTTCATCGTTACTCTATATTCAGGGTCTGTTGATCTGGGGTCGATGCGTCCTGCACGCGCCGTTTCTGAAACACCCATCACAAGGTTTCCGATCAAGCTGTCTTTCGACTCGGGACCCGTGAGATACGGCAGCAATGTTTTTCCTGGGGGCAACATCATCGCCGCCAAATATACAAGCTTACGTATTTTTTGCGGCATCGCCTCTCCAACAGCAGTGATTGGCATCCCTCCCATACTATGGCCAACCAGAACGACTGGCGGGCTGCCGCCGCTCATTAGCGAATCTAGGGCGGTTGAAACGGCCGCAACTTGATGGTCGATTGTTACGTTCGAGATAGGCGATAGTTCGTTGGCAAACGCTTCACGATCAAGCGGTCGCTTGAAATAGGATTTGGGAAACCGGGTGTTCAAACCGTAGCCGGGCAAATCGATTGCGATTGCCGTGTGACCAGCGGCGGCCAGGTAAGGGAGGACGGACGTCCAGCACCAAGCACCGTGCCACGCTCCATGGATGAACAAGAAGGCCGGTTTGTTTGTCGCCATTTGTGCGGCGGCTTTGGAAACGCCAAGACCTGCGCCTATCGTGACACCGCCGCATATTACACTCCGACGATCCATAATCCCTCCTTGGTTGGTGGCCCGATGATTGGGCGGTTCATGACGTTCCCGACCTAAGGGTCAGCGCGCTTGCAAAGGCTATTGCTTTCCAGACTCCTGCCCGGGCAGTGAAACGTGCGAGGTAAGAAAAGGCGTCGAAATCCCAAAGCAGTCCACAAGTTCGGCGCCCGGGACGCCCCCGCACCTCCAACGCGGCGCTGCCGATACGCGGCGATGACCGCCTTCCAAACACGGGGATTGGGCAAGTAGGAACGATCCGCACCTCCGCCATAGTGCTATCTCCCTGGTGCGCCGCTAAGCCGTTAGCGCAGATATTCGTGCAATGGGCTGTGGAGCCGGACATGCTTGAGCCCCTCCTCGTCATGTTGAAGGTACCAGCATGTGCGGAACTCTGTTTGACGAGGAGGGCCGAAGTGGCCAAGTGGGAGGCCAGAACGGCCACGGGTACTCCGGCCATCAAAGAACGTCGTCCGGAAAACGGAAGTTGTGGTGACTGACTAACCCAATTTATGCCTTCGGCCGAGACAGGCCTCGGAATCGGGCTCCATCGACGGCCGGACGGTCTGGGAACCCTACGTGATCGTGCGCAAACAGCCGGCTTGGGTGTGCTTGTAACTGTTAACACGACTGCTTTCGGACGCGCCTTGCGCTTTACAATACGCCAATGGCTGCGCAGACGCACACAACGTTTTACCCACGCAAATGATGGCTGACCCGGACCAATCGAGCGTCTCCACAGCAAAAAGCCCCCGCTGCGGAGGCAGCGGGGGCCACGTCGCAGGTGGTCTCGCGACAAGTCTTGGGAGAAACCATCGAAGTTGCGATAGGCCAGCGGCCAATCAGGACTTCGACGCAAGGTGCGGTACCACATCACGAGAAAAATCGCGCGGCGGTTTTGTGCAAATGGTATTGCACGAACCCTTCAGTAGCGGTCGCGCCTCCCTTTTGCTGCTGATCTCATGCAATTTGTCGACCCTCGGCGAGGGTGGCTTTACTGCTTGCGGCGATCCTATACATTCCGATTCTACACGGGAGCACGGCGGCACTCGCCCGTCAGCGACACAAGTCACATCTACTCTGGTTTGAGGTACCCGGTCGCGATTGCATTGCTGACGGCGACCGCCACCGTCGTGCGGCGACCCGGTCTGTCGCAGTCGACTCTTCAGGCGAATTTCCAAGATCTGGGAGAAAGCACTTCATCTGCAGGCCCCCTGCTGGATCAGTCAGTTCGCGACAAGACGCTCAAGCTCGAAGGCGGTTGGTTTCAGCGTCTCGCGATGCGAGGCTTGCGACGACTTGTCGGCCACTTCTTCCGCGTCCACGAAGACCGCCGGATCGCGCTGCGACCTGTCGATGGTCAGTGAGAACACGTCGAACCGGTTGTAGTAGCCCACCACGTCGTGGAATTGCTTCGGTTCGACGCAATGAGCGACATCAATGTCCGCGTAGGCGATGCCTTCGCTCTCCGAAAGGACGTCGCTGATAATCTGGCCGGTCGGATCGAGAATCATGGACACGGCGTGAGGCGTGCCTTCCATCATATCCAGCATCGCGGGATTTGCCTGGCCAAGTGCATCCCTCATCCCGACGTCGACGCAGGCCGAAGAAACAATATTGAAGCACTTGGCTTCGAACGAATGAGCGCCGGCACGGATTTCGATGGCTTTGCGAAGGTCGTACCCACCCTTTTCCTTGGATGGGCGAGTCGGCCAGATCGGCGGATAGGTTGAAATGTGCACTTGTTCGCCTTGCGCCATCAAAGAATATCGGGCGAGCGGGTTTGTGTTCTCCCCGCAAATCAGCATGCCAACGCGACCGACCGGTGTCTCGACCACCCGTAATCCTCGCGCGTCTCCGGGCGCCCAAACCAGCTTCTCATAGAAAGTCGGAACGAGCTTGCGGTGATGGTTCAAGATCGACCCATCCTCGCCGATCAATAAATTGGAATTCCAGATGCAGCCCAGACTGGCGATCGTGCCTTCCGTGAAGCCCACGGAAACCACGACGCCATGACGTTTGGCCGCCATTCTGATCTTGGTCAATTCCGGACTGTCGAGAAGCAGCGCCTGTGCGGACAACGCCCTGAAGAAATCGTGCGACATGATCGGCGCCTGCAGCGCCGTCCATACCGGAAATCCAGGGATGAATGACTCAGGAAAAGCTATCAGAGAGGCCCCGTTGCGCGCCGCCTCAGCGATTAGTTCGCAAGCCTTTTCGGCGCTCTTCGCCGCATCCAGAAAGACCGAAGACGTATGGCATGCGGCGGCTTTGAAACGCGGCAAATTGGACGGCATTTGAGATGATCCTCTTGTTTCTACCACCGTAGGCTAATCCCTGGCCGTACATCGGCGAATGTGGAAAATGTGCACGGCCGGTTGCGCGTCTTCAGAGGACAGAGATAGGCAAACGATAAAAGGCGTTGCGTCGTCCAAAGGGAGGCTGGCTGTCGCCCGATTGGGATGCCGCCCGCGAAAGAAGCCCGGTGCACCCCTCCTGCACGACCCAATCGCAGATGAATTTCTTCCAAGTTCTTCCCGATACATGCTCCAAGCGGCACTTTTGCCAGGTCTGCCCCTCATCAGCGCTTAGTTCGACGGCAGCAATTCCGCCATCACCCCAAGCCCACCCCCACACCTGCATCCGATCGCCCACTTTCAATTGGCTACTCGGTTTGGGCCAGACGATGATCGACTGGGGTGCGATTTCCCAGACCGGCCGGGTAGATCCGTCTGGTGCTGAATCGTTGTACCATTTCGTCGTGAACAACCCGGTTGCCCGCTCGGGACGAAGTTCGATCTTGCGCAGCCACTTGACGCTGTTCGTGCCGTAGAAGCCGGGGACGACAAGCCGCAGCGGATATCCGTGTTCCGGGAGAAGCGAGCAGCCATTCATCTCGTAGGCAAGCAAAACATCTTCTGCGGCCCGAGAGAGAGGCAGATCCTTGAGGTAGTGGCCACAATCGACGCCACCGAATTCCCCGGAATCCGCACCGTGCGACCAAAGGAAATTCGCTGTCCGCTTCACACCTACCAACTCAAGCAGATAGTCAACACGAACGCCCCCCCAGCGCACATTGCAAACCCGTTGCGTGGGCTGATCGGGTGCAAGCGGACTTCCTGCACATTGATGCACAGAAACGATTTCCGTCCTTGGAAAGCTCTTCAGTTGACCGACGGAGAACTCTGCAGGCCTTTCGACCAAACCGCCGATTTCCAGTTTCCAATCGTCCCCGGCCGCTACCTCCAGAACGCCTAGATGGCATAGTACGATGCAGCCTTCGGTCGGGGTAACCCGGTCCGTCAGGTGATGGGGTTCGGACGGCACCCTACCGAAGAAACCGCGAACCTTGTATGTGAAATCGTCCGGCATCGGAGTGCTCTCATGGGAGCTGGCATCCTAGTCGATCTCCGTCAAAAGCTGGGCGAAAAATCCCGCAGATAGGCTTGCGCGAATTCGATCAATCGAAGTCGTTCAAAAACGCCTGGTCCGCCCTGAATGTTTCGTGAAGGAAGCGCAGCAACGCGCGCACTCTTCCCATGTATTCGATATCGGCATGGACGGAGATGAACAACGATCGAGTGACGACGACGTCCTTCATGAGCCGCACCAGGCGGTGATCCTTTTTGGCCGAAAAGAACGGCAAAAGGCCGATCCCCCGCCCCGCGCCAATAGCGTTCTGCTGGGCGGCCATGCTTGTCGAACGGAACACCACGTTCTCCGGTACGAGCACGTCGTGCAACCATTGCACTGGCTGGATTGCCACCAGATCGTCGACATAGTCGATGAAGTCGTGAGACTTCAGCTCCTCCATCGAGGCGGGAGCGCCCCTGTCCACGATGTACTTTGGGGACGCGAAAAGTCCTAGCTTGAATTCACCTGCTTTCTTGACCGACAACTTGGGACCAGCCATCGGCACGAAACTGATGCAGACGTCCGCCTCGCGTTTTGTGAGATTGATCAGGTGCCTCTCGGTGACCAGCTCAACAACGACGCCAGGATGCTTCTCGTTAAATTGGACCAGCTTCTCAGCGAGATAGAAGGCAGCGATACCTTCCATGGTTGTGAGCCGGACCCGGCCGGTGGGTTCGGTCGGCGCAGCACTGAAATCCTCCGTAACGATCAGTGCCGCGCCTTCGATCTTCTCGGCGGTCTGATAGAGCTTGTGGCCGTCCTCGGTCAAAACGAAGCCGTCCGGCTTTCGGTCGAATATCTTAATACCGAGATCGCGTTCAAGCTCGGAGATACGGCGGCTGACTGTTGTGTGATCCACCTTCAGGCGACGAGCGGCCGGCATCAAGCGACCCTGCCTGGCAAGCTCAAGAAAAAATTTTAGGTCATTCCAATCGAACATTCGCTCCCGCGCGTCCTTTGCTGAACACTCCGAAGTTCGCATCTGTAGCGAGGAATTGCCAGTGTCGTCTCGACGTATACAAGGCCCAGACTGGCGTCTGCGGGGACAATAAAGAGCACTCAGACCGCCAGGCCCGCCGTCCTAACCATTGCAGAGCGCCCGGCCAGCAGCCAACCGCCATTCAGGCCGCGATATCAATTATTTTGGGGCTCGGGAAATGGCTGTTTTTTGTACAGAAATTCGAGGACCTCCTTTCGGTACTGGATGCTATCGAAATCTGTCGTCAACTGAAGCCGATCGCGCGGGCGGTCTGTTTCGATTTTCCAAGTTCGACCGATCCGCGCAGCCGGTCCGTTGGACAGAGCCACTATCCTGTCGCTAAGAAAAATGGCTTCGTCGATATCGTGGGTAACCATGACGACGGTGGTTCTCGTCTTTTCGACGATCCGCACCAGTTCGTCCTGGAGGCTCGACTTTGTCAGCGCGTCGAGCGCGCCGAAGGGCTCGTCCAGCAACAGCACCTTGGGTTGAACGGCGAATGCACGAGCAATGCCCACGCGTTGTTTCATCCCACCGGAAAGTTCAAAGGGATACTTGTTAATCGCGTGATCCAAGTGAACGAGCTTTAGCGCCTGCGCCGCCCGATCCATCAGCTCAGACTTGGGCGCACCTCGAAACGCTTGCTTGACGGCGAGATAAACGTTCTCGACACATGTCATCCATGGCAGCAAAGCGTGACTTTGGAAGACCATGGCTCGATCTGGTCCAGGTCCGGTAATAGTCGAACCTGCGCAGCGAATGGCGCCTTCTGTCGGCGTGAGGAGACCGGCCACGATGTTCAACAACGTGCTCTTCCCACAACCGGAATGACCGATCAAGCATACGAACTCGCTGTGTTCGATCGCGAGCGATATCCGATCTAGCGCCAAGTGCTCCTTGCCCGACCGGTCCACGAATGACATCGACACATCATTGATATCTAGATCGGCCATCGTCCTATTCCCGGAAGCTGAGGCGTTCGCCAATTTGCTTTAGAATGACGTCGAGCGCCAAGCCAATGCCGCCGATCAGGACAATAGCTACGATCATGCTGGCAATCTGAAGGTTATTCCATTCGTTCCAGATGAAATAGCCGATGCCGCTTTGCGCCCCGACCATTTCGGCTGCTACTATGACGAACCACGCAATGCCGATTGAGATGCGCATTCCCGATAGGATCATGGGCACGCTGGCGGGAAAGACGACTCGAGTGATGTGCTCAAGCCGCGGAAGTCCGAATACGCGGGATACGTTCAGCCACTCAGCGCGCACGGACGCTGTTCCAGTCGCCGTGCTGATCAACATCGGCCAAACCGCACAAATGAAAATTATGAAGATCGTCGATATCGTACTGTCTCGGAACGTGTAGAGAGCAAGGGGCATCCAGGCGAGAGGTGATACCGGCCGGAGAACTTGGATAAAGGGATCCAAGGCGCGATAGCATGCCGGCCATAATCCCAGCATGAACCCCAACGGAACTGCGACGATCAAAGCTAGTGTGAAGCCTAGAGCCACCCTGCCCATTGAATAGGTTAGGTGCCATGCAATACCTAAATTATTGGGGTTGTCACGATCCAACGCATGCGTGATCAGCTCCCAACCTCGGAGCGCGACCGCCCAGGGCGAAGGAATAGCGCTGGCCTGTTGTCCTGGCGCGCTTTGACCTGCGAGCCGAGCATATTCTGCGTCACCGCCACTCATAGACGCTGAGGGCATGGCCGTAAACCACGCCCAGACACAAACGAACGCGACGAAGATCGCTACCGACCCCACCCAAGGCTGCTGCAGTTGGCGCAACATCGGCGTCAGCCAGATTTCTTGATCGACGCTAAATACTCCTCCGGCTTGCTGGAATCAAAGTCCTTGCCGAGGATTGTTTCAGTTCCGAATTCGACCGTGGGCGGCGTCGCGCCTTGCTCGCGCATGATGCGTCCTGCGTCGGTCGCGAGCATGACCTTCTTGGCCAGCACCTTATAGTCGACGTCTTCCTTCAGCATGTTCCAGCGCCTGAGCTGGGTCATTAGCCAAACCGCTGCCGAATATTGCGGAAATGGCTGAAAGTCGATCCGGCGCGCATCCTTTTTTATCGCGCCCAGGCCATCTGCGTAGGTGCCGCTCAGAACTTGCTCCAGCACGATTTCAGGAGCGTTGAGGTACTGCGGCCCGGACAGCACCTTCGCCATACCGGCTCGGTTTTCCGGCTTCGAGACATGCAGACTAGCCGCGATAATGGCGCGGTAGAACGCCATGAAAGTGTTCGGATTCTGCTGGATCCAACTTTCAGGGGCCGTCACCGAGCAGCACGGATGGCCGTCCCATATCTCCTTCGAGATTAGATGGATAAATCCCGCCCCCTCGTAAACAGCCCGCTGACCGCCGGGCTCGCCACCGAAGAACCCGTCGATGCTCCCGACGCGGAGGCTCGCCACGTACTCGGTGGGGGGAACGATACGGTACTGGACGTCCTGGTCCGGATCGAGACCGGCAGTAGCCAAATAGTTGCGAAGCTGCAGGGTCTGGTGGCTTTGCTCGAATGGGACGGCGAAAACAAATCCCTTCCAGTTCTTGGGATTTCGGTTGTCCTTGTGCTTGTTGGCGAGAACGAGAGAGTTGCCATTCTGATTGAGGATAGTGAGAACCTTGATCGATTGCACGTTACCGCCAAGGCCCGCGCTCATTGTCAGCGCCACCGGCATGACCTGTTGCGATACGTCCAACTCCCCGTTCAACATCTTGTCGCGGATCAAAGCGATGCCGGCAATTTTCTGAAGGCTGACCTCCAGACCTTCTTTGCTATAGCTGCCAAGCTTCTCGCCATAGATCAGCGGAACGGCGCAAGTGATCGGTAAGAATCCGACAGCGAGCTTGGTCTTCTCGAGCGGCTTGCGCTCCTGGGCAATCGCTTTGAGGGCATCAAGCGGGAGAATACTAGAAAGCGCGCCAATGATCGCGCTCGCCCCAACCGCCCGAAGCAGCTCCCGCCGCAGCATGGGCTCAGGAAAAAGGCCGTGCAACAAGCCTTGCTCCACACCGTCCGCTACCGCGGCTTCAATGCTGACATTCGTCGGCCGAGGCTGACCGCAGCTACAATGGTTGCCTGTGAAACGATGATGATGGTCTGCATCATGCATCTGCTTTCCCTCCCTCAGATGTTCGGCACAAATCGTAACATCGGTTCGCAACTCGCCTACGGCAAAATTCTGCACCAATGCCTGCAATATTCCGCAGCCAGTCCCTCGCAGAGCATATTATATGCAATCAGAGATTGGTTTTGTGCTAGGCGCACATCTTCGATAGATCAAAACCCGGTGGTGTGGGCGCCACCAATTCAACTGCCAGAATATCTTCGATGCCGACGTGAACGCCGTTCGGTCCTCGCGGCGCGGTGGATCGGCTCGAAGGCTGGCTTTGTGCGCGCAAGATGAGCGCGAAAGAGAAACCTGTCATCCAGATCCAAGTTCCGAGGGCGTTCGTACATGATCTTTCACTTCAAGCGCGCGACCCGATTGTGGATGAGGAGCATACTGAACGCAGCAACGACCTTTCCGGCATCCGGCTATTACGACCTGCTCGACCAACCGCCTGCGCTGTGGCTGAAATGACAAGGAATTGGCCGTGGCGTCGCTAATGATGGCTCGCATATGGAGCTGCGGCCTTTCGCATATCTAACTCGTGCCTTCTGCGTTCGGGGCGGATAGTTGCACATTCTCCTGGTCGAAGGCCCTGTGACTACCTTGTGCTCACCAGTCAACGTCCCGACAGATGGACCGCAATTCGTAGCCGTGCGTCGGTTCGACCGCCGTTTCGCCCGCGGGTAAAAAGTCGCGAGGCGCTGGCGGCAAGGTCTTCTTCTCGCCGAAGTCCCAATACAATCCAGCCATGATCCCTAAAGCTTCTCGCGCCAGTGCGATGGGCAAATGTTCGTCTGTCGCGTGTTGCCGGCATCCCGGGTGCGCGTGAGGCACCCAAAGCGTTCGTAATTTCAGAATGTTGGCGAAGATATCGTTGGGAAGCGATCCGCCGAGATTGGGCAGGATAGCTGGGATCTTTTGTGTTGTCCTAGCAATCGACGCTTCTGCCCATCGAACCCAGGGATCGTCAGGATCAAGCCGGGTAGCAAGAAACAGGCCGTCGTCGGGGCTCGGCGTCACGGTAACCATATCGAAGCCATGCCGGGACAGATGGTGCCGAAGCGCCGGAAGAATATCGTCAGGATCAACGCCAACAACGAAGCGAAGCTGGCAGCGCGCCCATGCGCTCGGCGGAATAGCATTAACCGGAGCCTCGGGGTTTCCGCATTTCATTGCGAGAACATCAAACGAGCTCCAGCCGTAGACCTGCTCCGCAGGACTCAGCTGTGGCTCGCCCCACTCCGGATCGATCGTGGGTCCATCGGGCCCGCCGTCGACATCACAATCCGAAAGCACACGCCGCACGGACTCCGGTAACTCGGTTGGCACCCATGCTGGAATCAGAATGCGGCCGGTCGACGAGACGATCGTCGCCAATACATGTGCGAGCTGCACCGCAGGATCGGAAAGAAGACCGCCCCAATTGCCTGAATGGTGGGCCCCTTCGCGCGCGGTGATTGAAATGTCAAACGTGATGCATCCGCGAGAACCCAAAAATATAGTAGGCCGATGTTCAGATAGCCGCGGTCCGTCGGATGCGACGAAAAGGTCGGCACGGAAGAGGTCTCCGTGCATAGTACATAATTCCCGCAGTCCCGGAGAGTCGATTTCCTCGCCCATTTCGATAAGAAATTTCGCATTAAATCCGAGTCGCCCCCTTGTCTCGAGAACGGCGCGCAGGCTCGTGATATTGATGGCATGCTGTCCCTTATTGTCCGCCGTACCACGCCCGTACCAACGGCCATCAGCCTCGGCGAGAATCCAAGGCGACATTCCCCCGGTCCAGCAACCGTCCAGTCCCCGAACCACGTCGCCGTGGCCATATCCAAGCACCGTCAATAATTCCCGACTTTCTATGCGCTCGGCGTAGAGGAAGCGAGCATCTGCAGCGGTCAATAGCCGGCACTCGAAGCCGAGTTCTTCAAGCATGCGCTGAAGACAGTCGAGATAGTCAGCGTTTTGCTCCTTGCATTCGGCATTCTGACTCTCAGATTGGATCGCCACCAGCCGCGAGAGCAAGGCCCGAAATACTCCAGAATCCAGGTAGTTTGTCGCACGATCTATCGCGGCCCGTCGGCTCATTTTCAGATTATTCCGTTGGACGACAAATTCGACAACGCCATCGTTCCGTCCGCTGCCCTCCGGAACGATATGGCCAATCGCTATGCTGCTTCCGATTGCGTGGTGCGAAGCGGCCGCCAATTCCGATACGCCCGGAGCTAAGGTGCAGCCGGAAACACCCGGGTATGCTCGGCATCGATCGCGATGCGAACTCGCTGGCCGGATTGGAACAGTGGCCGGCCCGGATCAACTGCGGTCCGCGCGGTGAGCCTGATATCGCCCACCTGCACCAACACGCTTTGGTTCATGCCGGTATAAGCCGACTCCAATACTGTCGCTGTGGCATCGTCGTCGAGATCCAAACGGATGTATTCCGGCCGCACCGCAAGCAGACCGCGATCATCCTCTGAGATCACCTGGTTCTTTTGCAAAATAATCTGCGTTCCAAGAGGGATAATAGTTGCCCCAACATCCCCGCTCGATCTTCGCAACTCAACTGGCAGGAAATTCATCTCGCCGATAAAGCCGGCGACAAAGGCTGTAGCGGGATCTTCGTAAAGTTGCCGGGGTGATCCGAACTGCTGCAATTGGCCACGCTCAAGCACTGCCACACGATCGGCCATGGACAGCGCTTCTTCCTGGTCGTGAGTGACGAAGATGATGGTGCTACCCACCTCTTTATGGATTAGCTTGATCTCCATCTGGAGCTGCTGGCGAAGTTTCCGGTCCAGCGCGCCGAGCGGCTCGTCCATCAACAGCAGCGGCGGACGGAACACCAAGGCGCGAGCCAGCGCGACGCGTTGCTGTTGACCCCCGGAGAGTTGGCTCGGAAGGCGAGTGCCGTAGCCGTCAAGCGCCACCAGCTTCAACGCTTTCGTCACCTCACGCTCAATATCGCGGCCGCCCATACCCCGTCTGCGCAGCGGATATGCAATGTTTTCCGCAACGTTCATATGCGGGAACAGAGAGTAGTTTTGAAACACCATTCCGAAGCCGCGGCGATGTCCGGGAACGTCGTTCATCCGGACGCCATCCAGCTTGATGTCGCCGGAAGTGGGAGCCTCGAATCCGGCTATCATCATGAGGAGCGTGGACTTGCCCGATCCACTGGATCCAAGCAACGCTACAAACTCGCCAGGTTGTACGGACAAGGAGACGCCGTCGACGGCCTTTACCGATCCAAATGCCTTAGTGATCGCGTCCACCGACACTGCGCCGCGTTGATTCTTCGTAGTCAGAGGCATTGCGGCGGATTGGTCGGCGGTTATCCCTGCAGTGATCGTCATTTCGCACCCGTTTCGAAAATCTGACGTGGTGTTGTAGTCAAACGTTCGCCACCGTTTTTGGTCACTAGCACGGACTCACTTATCGCCAGGCCTGCGGCCGAGGTATACATGTGGAAGACCATACCTTCCTCGATCTCCCAAATCGCGCGCGGCGTAAAGCACCGGTACAAATCGCTGGTATGCTGAGATACGAGCGGCGTCACCCCGAGCGTATAGCCGGTGATGTTGTCGTAGCTGGTTCGAAGACCGGCGGCGACTACCCCCTCCCGCACGATGCGATCGACGTCAGCAGCGACTGCCCCTGGACGCAGCGCAGCGATCTGGCTGTCCTGCAGGGAGATCAGCGTCTTGGCCGCTGCCCTCTGCTCATCGGTCGCCGCTCCCACGATGACGGAACGCATGATGCGCACGGTATAAAAGCGCAAGCGAGGCAAGAGCTCGATATGGACGATATCGCCGTCGATCAGCGGCCGTTCCTCCAAAAATCCGTGGAGAGAATCCCAACCTGATCCGACGTTCAGCGGGCCAACAAAGCCATCGTCGAACCCGAGGCGATAATACGCGCTTGCGGCTGCGGCCGCGACGTCACGTTGGCTCTTTCCTCGCCCTACCTCATTCACCGCTGCCTCGAGGGCGCTGTCCAAGAGTGCGCCCGCGCGCTTGAAATGAGAAATCTCTTCGGAGGACTTGCAACGCCTGAGGTCCCATGCCGAGCGTTCAAGGTCGCAAAACGCCGCCTCCGGCAGAAGCTTGCAAAGAGCCTGGTAGCGCTGAACGGTAAACGAATTCGACTGGAAGTCGACGCCGACACGCTTGGCGTCAATCTTTCTGTCGCGCAGGGCGCCGACCAAAACCACCAATGGATCGTCCCAATCTCCGAAGCCGACGATATCCTCCATCCAGCTGCGTTGACGAGCGGGAGGCACGTCAAGCTTGCGGACGAGGAGCAATGGTTCGCCTGATGCCGGCACCACGCATGCGCGCCAGAGATTTTCGGAGACAGCGTAACCCGAAAGCCACGCCATCATCTCCGGCTCGTCGAGAATAGCGCAATCGAGGCCGCGATCGGCCATCAGCCTTTGCACCGCGACCAGTCGGCGCCTGTACTCTGCGAGGGAAAACGTGAGATCGCGGCTCATGGACGGTGCCCCGTCGAAAGCGTTGGCGAATGGACGCGCCCGACACGTCCAACGTCAAATCGCGGGACTCGACAGTTGTCGGATGTATTTATCACGGAACGCCTCATAGGTTCCCTCAACTTAATGGCCTCGCGGTAGAAAACAGAGCACTACAAATCGGACGGACCACGCGCTCAACATTAGGTTTTGGCTTGCGATCGACGTCCTTCGATTGCCGCGCCAACGAAGAGGCGGAGAAGGCCGAGAATGGCGAGCACAGCCAAGAACATTACTGCGACGACGGCAATCTGCGGGCTGATCTCCAGGCGGATATTGTCCCACATCCTCATGGGTAACGGTGTGGCATTCGGCCCGCTCAGAAAGAGGCCAAAAACCACGTCGTCGAATCCCACGATGAAAGCGAAAATCGCAGCGCTGGCGAGCGTGGGGAGCAAAAGCGGAAGAGTAACCGTCCGGAGGATCGTGATTTGGTTCGCACCAAGACTTGTCGCTGCTCGTTCGAGCGTGCGGTCGAACCGCTTCAAGCCCGCTATCGTCACGACGACCGCGTATGGCGCTCCAATGATCGCGTAGCCGAGGGCGAAAGCTAACGGAGAGCCGATCAGCGACGTACCAGCCAGCGCGAAGAAGAGCGACACGGCCATGACTACGTGCGGAACGATTAGGGGAGAGATCAGGAGAAGATAGATTGCGAGCCGTCCTGGAAAGCGATGACGAACCAGTGCAAACGCGGCCGGCACTCCCACGGCGACGCTTAGAAGCGCAGAGAGCCCTGCCCAGCGAAGGCTGAAACTCAGCGCGTCTAGCCATTGAGTGTTGCTAAACAAGCGAGAAAACCACCGGAGCGAATAGCCAGGCGGAGGGAATGTCAGATAGGGCGCATCGCTGAAAGCCAGAGGAATGACCACCGCGAAGGGCAGGGTAAGCAGCAGAAGCGCCAAGCCCGCGAAGAAACGCAACAGAGGCCGACGAACGCTCGTGAGCGCCTCATGAATGCGCAGACCGACATGGTGCGACAGCAACGACGCTCGTTCCACAATCGGGCGGCGCGCAGCGAGCCCACTGGCGGTCGCCCCCAACGGTGAAATGTCATCAAAGCGCGAACTATCGTCGAGCTCTTCTGCGATCCGGCGTCGAAAAACCAGAAAAATCATGATTACGGCGAGTAAAAGCAGGGAAGATTGTGCTGCAGCGTCGCTGAAATTGCCGAGAATCAGTACTCTGAGGCTAATGCCTTGTGCGATGAGGTAATCATCCGGGCCGCCAAGAAGCTCGGGCGTGATGTAGAAGCCCAGACAAGAAAGAAAGACGAGAGTGCAGCCACTGACCAGCCCCGGCATTGACGCTGGAAGCGTCACGCGAAGAAACGCATCGGTGGGCGGGCTCCCCAAGCTCTGCGCGGCTTTGGTCAAGCTTGGATTGACGCGTGCCAATGCCGCATACAGCGGAAACACCATCAGCGGCAGTTGAACCTGAACCATGCCGATGTAGACGCCGGCAGCGTTGAACACCATCTGGAGCGGTTCGGATATTACACCGAGTTGGAGGAGCGTCTTGTTAATTGGACCGCTGGGGCCGAGCAGCACAATCCAACCGTAGGTACGTATCAGGACACTCGTAAGGTACGGCAACGTCACGACGAGGAGCATCAGCGATGCCACCCTCGGGGAGCATCGCGCTATCATGTAGGCCAGCGGATATGCGACAAGCAGACAGATGAGCGTCACGGTCGCAGCGAGCGTGAGCGTCCTCAGAACGATCCAGAAGAATGTGGGCGAGTGCGCGATCTCCAGATAGCTCTTAAGAGACCAACTACCCTCCGACTGGAGGCTTTTGAGGACGAGCTGCGAAAGCGGCAAGACGTAGCCGACCGCGAACAGCGCCACGATCGGAAGGAGCAACCAGACGGGAATGAGCCCTCGCCCGATCAGTCCATTCCTCACCCGTGACATCGGCATGCTCGTACTAGACATTGGCGGTTACCTTGCGCCGGAGATCCATCTTTCCCATTGAGCGACGGCGATTTCATTATTCGCGCGACCGCCGGCGCCCGCCGCAGTCCAGAACTCATAGTCCTGCACGAACTGTTGCTTGCGCGCTTCTGTTGACGTGGGCAGAAGCTTGGCGCGTTCAGGCGGCACGAACTCGTAGGCGCGCGAATTCGGTGGCGCGTACAGAATATGCTGGACGAACTTCGCCTGATTTTCGGCGCGTGCCGAGAAGGCGAGGAACTTGAAGGCATTGTCGACGTTTTTCGCGCCTTTCAAAACGACCCAGCAATCATATTGCAACATGCCTTGATTCCACGTGTAGCCTATCTTCGCGCCCTGCTCGTTGGCGGCGGAAACCCGACCATTCCAGGCGCTGCCAGCTGTAATCAGCTTGTCGATGATGAGCTGAGGCGCTTCGGCACCCGTATTCCACCATTTCACGATATTGGGTTTGATGCGCGCCAGGCTCTTGAACGCGCGATTCCAATCCAAGGGGTAGAGCTTCGACGGCTCAACGCCATCCGCCAACAGCGCTGCCTCGAACGTGCCGCCGTCCGAGGCCCATATTCCGGCCATCAATGAACGTCGTCCCGTAAATTTCTGGACGTCCCATACGTCCGCCCAAGAAGTTGGCGCGCTGGACGTGAATTTGGACGAGTCGTAAGCGATAAGCAGCGAATAGATGATTGCCGGCACCGTGAACTTGCCGACCTTGATTGGATTAAATGAATCAAGGTCGGTCTTGTCGAAATAGCCGTAATCGATGGGAAGTAGCAGATTGTCTCGCTCGAAAGTCGGCGCCTTGCCGCCCGGCAGGATCATGACGTCGTAGCGAGGCGCCCCGGCGAGAACGCTCGCCCGCGCGGCTCCCGTATCAGTGCGCGGTTGCGCGATCACCTTGATGCCGGTCTCGCGCTCGAAGGGCTCAAAGTAGGCGATCCGTTTGGCCTCGCCCCATGATCCGCCACCGTCGTAAACGACGATTTCGCCGGTGCTCTTGGGAATTTGAGCGACCGCGGGAGCGGGAAACAGCGAGCGTGTCGCCGCAAGGCCTCCGACCAACGCGGTGCCCTGAAGAAGTCTGCGTCTTACGATGTCCACCATGGCTGCCTCCCTGCCGATTTTACAAATGCTTGCTCAGGCCCTCTTCGTGCATATAATGTGACATGCCAGCGACGGAATTCGTCGTTTTCGTGCTCTCGGACGCCGGATAACTGCAATCTTAAGGAACTTTTAAGTGGCCAGCACGCGGATAGATCTCGACCGCCTTGATCTCAAGTTGCTTATGCTGCTTCAGGAGAACAATCAGCAGACCTCCGAAGAGCTCGCGGAACGTGTGGGCCTCTCGCCGACGTCGTGCCTGCGCCGACTGCGACGGTTGCGCGAGAATGGCGCTATCCTGTCCGACGTCTCGATCATCTCGCCGTCGGTCGCGGGAACGCGGGTGACGTCGATCGTGCTGGTTGCGCTTGAACAAGAGCAACTCGACCTTCTCGATACGTTCAAGAAACGAATGAGCGCCTATCCAGAGGTCACGCAATGCTATTACGTAACCGGCTCGGCCGACTTCATACTAGTCGTTAATACAGGCTCGATGGAGGAGTATGGAGCATTCACCGAGAGAGCATTCTTCCCCGACAAGAACATCAAGTCGTTCAGCACCTTCGTGGCAATGCAGACGGTTAAGTTCACTACCCGTATCAATCTCGACGTCTCATAGCGGGGATGTGCACGCTTCTGCGCTTGCTAACGGCTTCCGCTCCAAACAGAGAGATCGGTGGGGCCTTCTGTCGCGAAGAGCAGGACTTTCGAGGACCGGTCGAGCGCAAGCCTTGCTCGGTCCTCATTTTCCGCCGCTCGGATGAGGCCCGCCAAGCCCGCCGCGCCTGACTCGCCCACCCGAAGACGTGCGTCGCCTGACGCTCCCCGGTCGAGTAGACGCACGGCCTCGCCGGCTTCCTCGTCACTGACCGTTAAAAAGCCCGTGGCCATGGAATTGATGAGCGGCCAAACCATCAGTGACGGACTTTGGCACTCGAGCATTGACATGTTTGTAGGCGGTCCTGGGGGAAGACGCACCGGCGTGTCGGCACGAGCGCTCTCGTAAAGGCAAGCAGACCGTTCCGGCTCAACGATCCACAGATGGGTATCGGGTCCAAACAGTTCACGCGCCCGACCATGACCGAACACGCTCGCCGCGAGACCTCCGACACCAGCCTGAACCAGGACATGCGTGAAGGGGAACCGTTGCCCCGCGATCGCTGCAACGATCTCGTCAATCAAGACGGCATATCCCTGAACCACAAAAGTACAAGCGGTGTCATCCTCGCCGGGACCAACTGTGTCCGGAACAGCGATCCAACCGTCCTGAGAAGCGGCTTTGGCGGCAGCCTCGACCGAGTCGTGATAGTCCCCAGCAACACGCACGATTGTAGCGCCGAGCCGCGTGATATGAGCGGCTCGCTCGTCAGTCACCCCTTCGTGGAGGAACACCACTGCTCGCGCTCCGATAAGCCTCGCACCAGCCGAAACGGAGCGCCCATGATTGCCGTCTGACGCGCAAGAGAATGTGAGCTCCGAGAACAATGAACGCATGCCGGGCTCCAGCAACTCTGCCGGCAAGATCGCGCGCCCCTTGCGTTTCCCGACGTACGTCAGGGCAAGCTTCAGCACAGCATAAGCGCCGCCGAGCCCCTTGAAACTACCGATTCCAAGGCGCTGCGTTTCGTCTTTGATCCAGACCTCGCCGAGACCTAGCCGCTCGGCCAGACCAGGCAAGGAAATCAGGGGGGTCGGAGCGTAGCGCGGACAAGTTTGAAGCAGGCGGAGAGGTTCATCACCAGCGTTTCGTTCGCACCACCAGGGAAGTTGCGTCGGGGCGGATGTCTGACTGCGCAGCAACACCGGCCGATGGCTGGACGACTCCCCCGACGCAGTCCCCATAAGCTTGATAGGTGCTCCCAAAATCACTCTCCTTGCGGGCAAGTCCGATTGGCATTGAGTGGTACTTTGCCAAGGCACAGGGCCGATTCGCGCAATTTTTGCAGCCAATCGCGAACGTTTTTTGCATAGATGGCTTCAAAATGCCGAGTTTGGTCAACGGCCGACTGATATCGTCCGAGACATGTATGATCGAACGCAGGTAGCCATCTGCTAGGATTGAGGTGGGACCGGAACGAGCAGGAGCGACAACTGAGGCAGTCAACGAGCAATCCGGACTTCGAGGACTTCGCGGACGTTGATGTCGAGCGTTTGCGAGGTGATACACCCGGCGCAGCAAATCGAATCCACCTCAATAATGCGGGCGCCGCGCTTATGCCCAAGCCCGTTGTTGAGGGCATGATTGAATACATTCAGCGTGAAGCGGCAATCGGCGGTTACGAGGCAAGCGCTGAAAATGCTGAGCGCCTTGAACGCGTATATGACAGCATCGCGATGCTAATCGGTTCCAAGCGGGAAGAGATTTCGCTGGCGGAGAACGCCACGCTCGCATGGCAGCGAGCCTTCTACTCGTTGCGCTTCGGCCCGGGTGACCGCATTCTCACGACGACTACGGAATTTGCGGCCAACTATATCGCCTTCTTGCAGATGGCAAGCCGAACCGGCGCGCAGGTAGATATCATACCGGACGATGCTAACGGCGTCCTTGACCCCGATGCACTCGATCGCATGATTGATGCGCGGGTACGACTGATCGCCATTACGTGGGTGCCCACAAATGGCGGTCTCGTGAATCCGGCAGAGGCCGTTGGCCGGATCGCACGTGCACACGGCATTCCGTACCTGTTAGACGCCTGCCAAGCGGCAGGACAAATGCCGATCGACGTCTCTGCGCTCGGCTGCGATATGCTCACTGCAACGGGACGCAAGTTCCTGCGCGGTCCTCGAGGTACGGGCTTTTTGTATGTCCGACAGGACTTCCTCAAAGGTCTGGAACCCGCCACGATCGACCTGTTTGGAGCGTCCCTGAAAGGGCAATATCACTACGAGCTCAGGCCTGACGCCCGAAGATTTGAAACCTGGGAAGCAAACTACGCCGCTCGGCTTGGGCTTGGGATTGCCGTCGATTACGCACTTGAACTCGGACTCGGCAAGATCGAACGACGTTGCCGCTCATTGTCTGACGAATTACGCGGCGAACTATCAGAAATCCCCGGAGTGGCAGTTCATGACCTTGGGGACCGTCCCGCTTCCATCGTTTCCTTCACAATTCGTGATATGAGCGCGCGCGACGTTATGCGCTATCTCGTATCTAAGCGGATCAACGTATCTGTATCACCACCGACGAGCACGCCGCTCGATGCGACACGGAGAAAACTTCCAGACATCGTCCGCGCCTCGCCTCACTATTACAATACGACCGCTGAGATACGATATCTGGTAGAAGTGCTCCGTCAGATGCCGGTATGACATTCCGAATACCGTCGGCAAATTGCTCCGTTACGGATCAACTATTGGAGCGCATTCAACGGTTGGATCTCATGGGCGAGTGCGAGCTACGCGGTGAGCAAGCGAACACCCGCTTAAAGAAACCGCGGCACTTACAAGTACACCGCCGTGTCTCTTCGGCGATCCGAAGCCGGGCGCGCATCAATTACTGGCTGTTGTGCGCAAGGCATTCTACGGCTATTTGTTTGTTCATTATGGAACACAAGGGCATCGAGTTTACCGTCGTCCAGGCCGCCAATCCTCTCGGATGGATTTGGACCGTCCATCTTCCCGGTAATTTAGAGAAGACCGGCAGGTCACGAAACCGGCCGCTCGCGGTAGCGCGTGCTCAGGCGGTAATTGATGATGCCGTCGCCAACGCAGTGGCGGCAGAGGCGCGAGGAAATAGGAACGCACGATCTCCGGCGTGATTAACGCGGCGTGCTGGGTCGCCCCGGCGCACATCCAGTGCTCTGAGATGGTCTCAGTTCGCCGCCGCGCTGGGGCGTCTTCATACCCTAACCCGCGAGACTCGCTGCTCCGGAGCTTGCCAACCAAGCTTCGGTAATGCCGGGAACCGAACATAGTGGATGGCGTTAGTCTTCCATGCCGAGGTTCGGCGCCGAGTTCGCGCTCGATGCCCGAATTTGCTGCGTGAGTGCCGGCGGCGCGATGCCGAGACTCTCGGCGGCCGTTCCGAAGTGCACTTCCGTCGGACGCAATTCCATTCTCAGCCTCCATGGCCGCTTCGACGCACGGAAGGCGTCGACCCCGACCATGCCTGTTCGAATTGTCTGAGAAGGCTCGGTGCTCGTTTCCGCTAGACAGAAGGAAATTGCCAATGGTCACGCTGGGAGCCTTGATTTCCGGCCCCGAGAAGCAGAACTCTTTCGCCGTCGAGTTCTGTTGGCCGCGGAAGGCCTGATGCGCTCCTTTTGCAAGGCAGCATGGCGACCTGCGTTTAAGATCTCGTCTGATAGATGAGGTGTATGGCCGGTCGCTCGGGCGAGCACCAGTGCACCAACCATGACGGATAGGGTCGCTATCGCATCCCTGCGCTGCTCCTGCTTCGATCCGCACATCTGTCCGGCCAGGATGCCAATCATCTCCTCAATCCCTGCCACAAATGCGCTCCTGATCGCCGGGGTCGAACGCGGCACCTCAGTGGTCAGCGCAGGCAGCGCACAACCGTTTCCGACGTCTAGACGATGACGCTCCGCGAGGTAGAACTCGACAATGCTTGCCAGGCATTGACCGCCATCTGCCCGATCGGAAATTCGCCGCCATACTTCGACAGAGCGTTCCATCGCTTTCGCGAACGCCTGATCGATCAGGTCATCGCGGGATTCGAAATGCAAATAGAAGCCGCCGTGGGTAAGCCCGGCCATCTTCATAAGAGTGGCGACAGTTATGCTTTCGAGTCCTTGTTCTCGAATGCGCACCGACGCGTGATCCAGGATCCGCGCAGCAGTTTCGTCCCGGTGACCCTTGCTGTAGCGCATCGTGTATTGTTCCGTTATGTCCCAGACGCTCTCAACGGCCCGCATACTCCGTGACCAACGATGCCTGCGGCACCAGTCACTAAGATCGGAGATCCCATTGCAACCTCCTCGCGCCGCATTGGCTGAGCGTGGTACGGCAGGTTCGACCCCTTCAAAGTGTTAATCGTTAGCTGGTCGATTGCTGACCAGGACGGCCGGAGAAAGCGATGAGTCACCGCCGATCTCGCAATCTGACCGGCCAGTCGTAAACGTTTTTCGTCAAGCAACAGCGCGGGCAGTCGCATTCGCGACCTCGCTGTCAAGGAAGCCGGTCAGCCGCTTCCGGATGATTTGCTCGGCTTCCGTCATGATGCGATCGATCAGCTCCTTTACCGTCGGGATATCGTGGATCAGCCCGACCACCATGCCGCAGCTCCAGGCTCCGGCCTCCATATCGCCATCGACCATCACTTTGGGATAGACACCCGCGACCTGCTCGTGAATGTCCTCGATCTTGAGGCTCGCCCCCTTCTCGCGCTCAATCTCGAGCAGTTGATCGACAGCCTTGTTCTTCAACACGCGCTCGGTGTTGCGCAGCGCACGCATCACCAGCGCCGTGTCAAGTTCGGTGGCGTCGACCAAGGCCTGCTTTACATTGGCATGGACGGGAGCTTCCTTGGTCGCGATGAAGCGGGTGCCCATGTTCATGCCTGCGGCGCCCATCGACAGCGCGGCAACGAGGCTCCGCGCATCCGCCATGCCGCCGGAGGCCACGAACGGAATCTTCAGTTCATCCGCCGCACGCGGCAGCAGGATCATGTTCGGGATATCATCCTCGCCGGGATGGCCGCCGCATTCGAAACCGTCGACACTGACGGCGTCGCAGCCAATCTTCTCGGCTTTCAGTGAATGCCGCACCGAAGTGCATTTATGGATCACCTTGATTCCGGCCGCCTTCAGCGCGGGCATGTACTGCTCGGGGCTGCGGCCGGCGGTCTCCACCGCCTTGACGCCACCTTCCTTGATAGCGGCGATGTATTCCGGATAGGGGGGCGCGGTGAAGCTGGGCAGGAAGGTAAGGTTCACACCGAACGGCTTGTCGGTCATGTCGCGGCATCGCGCGATTTCCTTCGCCAGCAATTCCGGCGTCCTCTGGGTGAGGCCGGTGATGATGCCGAGACCGCCAGCGTTCGACACCGCTGCGGCCATCTCGGCGAAGCCAACATAATGCATGCCGCCCTGGATGATCGGATGCTGGATGCCGAACAGTTCAGTGATTGCTGTCTTCACGTGTGATTCTCCGCTTTCCGATCAGTTGACGATTTCAAACAGGCCCGCCACGCCTATGCCGCCATCGAAACCATGTTGTTCACCACGCCGTACTTCGCCCCGCCTCCCCGCGATCAGGATGTGACCGTCATCCGGGCATCGGTCATGCCATAGGCCGATCGCGATCGGACCGCCATTGACGTTCAGCTTGTTCGGGTCAATGCCGAGCTTGTCGCGGCAGTAGGCACTTGGAGAGCATAGGCTTCATTCAGCTCCTAGAGATCGATGTCATCGATATTCAGGCCGTACCGCTTCAGAAGACGCGGGATCGCAGGAGCGGTAGTGCCTGCACGTGGCGGTCTGGTTCCCGTCGGCCGCAATTGAGCTGAACGCCTCCGATCACCAGGACTCGCGGAAGGGCCGCACTTCGGTCAGGAAGGACCAGGCCGAACGCGGCTGGTGGGTGACGTGCCAGACCTCTTCGGCGATGTCGGATGGCTTGATGAAAAAGTCATCTGGTTTGTCCTTGAACCGCGCGCGGGCCCAATGAACGTCGATGACGGCGTCAATCATCATGAAGGACGCGTGCACGCCCCGCGGCCCCATTTCGCGGGCAATGGCCTCGGTCAGGATTCGCTGCGCCGCCTTGGTTGGCGCGAAGCCAGCAAAGCCGGCCTTGCCGCGGAAGGCCGAGGTGTTGCCCGTGACCAGCAAGGCGCCGCCCCCTGCGGCCTCCATCCGCGGCGCCGCCCACCGGGCCAGGTGCAGCAGGGCCATGACATTGATCAGGAAATTCCGCTGGAGAACTTCCGGCTCGATGTCGAGGAAGTTGCCAAAGGCCCCGCCCACCGCGTTGTGGATCACCACCTTGGGTGCGCCGGCGCGTTGCTCGATGCCTTCGAGGGCGGCCGCGAGCGCCACAGGGTCGGCCACATCGCAGGGGACCGCAAAAGCGTTCGGAAGCTCGCTCTCGAGATCGGCCAAGCGCTCGGCCGTACGCGCCAGCATGGCGACCTTGTAGCCGCCGTCGTGGAACCGCCGGGCCATGGCTGAGCCGGTGCCCGGCCCGACGCCGGTGATGATGGCGAGCGGCATCATGCGGCGCGCGCCAGGCGATCTCGCACGAAGTCCAAGCGGTCATTGCCGAAGAACATCTCGTCCCCCACGAACATGGTCGGCGAGCCGAACACGCCGCGCGCGGCCGCCTCTGCAGTCGCCTCCTCCAAAAGAACGTGCGCAGCCGGGTCGTCCATCCGACTTTCAAGCGCCTTGGCGTCGAGACCCTCGGCGCCAAGCAGGGCCGCGACCTCGGTCGCCGTCGCCAACGGCGCCGGGGTCGACCAGAACGCCTTGAAGATGGCCTTCACCGCCGCGGGCATGGCGCCCAGCTGCCCGGCCACGAGCGTGGCGCGCAACAGCCGGCTGACGTCAAGCTCCGACGCCTGAGGGTGCCGATTGAGCGGAACCCCATAATGGATCGACCATCGCTGCTGGTCCGACTGCACATACCGACCCTTGGATGCGCATGTGATGCTGGTCGGCACGTTCCCGACCAGCTTCATCAAGGCCCGGATCTCGAACGGACGGAATACGATCTCGACGTGCATCTGCCGGAGCTGGGACAGCGCCAGGAAGGTGTAGGGGCTGCGATAGTCGAAATAGAAATCGAGCGTTCTCATTTGGAGCTCCTTTGACGCAAGCGTCGTTCTGCATGATGTTGATCATCTGGCGGCCATCGGCGGATGCGCGCTATGCTGCGAGCTTCGCGAGATAGGGCCCAAACTCTGGCGCGAACGCCGGATTAGCCGCAAGGCGGTCGAAGTGCGCCATGGCGCGGGGAAACCGCTCCCGGGCGTTGTCTAGGAACGGGGCCTTGCCGAGTGTCCTCAGGGCTTCGCGACGGTCCAGTTCATTGTGGAACAGGGCCAGTTCGCAGGCGAAGCAGATGTCGGCCAGGCTCATCCCCTCGCCCACCAGGGCCTGGCGCGCCGGCTGCAAGGCCCGGTCGATCCCGGCCATGTAGGTCGTGAAAGCTTCGTCGGCGCGAGCGTGGACATCCGCGGCAAGTTCGGAGCCTTGCATGGCGAGCAGGTAGATCTGTGCGTCGCGGCCGAACACCAGACTGACATCCAGAAAGCTGTCGATCCGCGAGGCCTCGAATGGATCGCGGCCATATAGACCGCTCCGCTCCGCCTGGCGGGCGACCGCGCGCATGATGCTGTTGGACTCGAAAATGCCGACCTGTCCGTCCCCACTGAAACCCGCGGGGACCGTCCCGAACGGCTGGGCCGCAAGGAAGGCATCGGTCTTGTAGAGCTTGCGGCCCTTGAACCCGATGCGGCCCACCCGCTCCGCGGCTGAGCGTTCTTCGGCGGACACTTCGCTCAGCGGGCGAGCGTCGAAATCCCAAAGCCAGTCCACAAGTTCGGCGCCCGCGGCACCCCGCACCTCCAACGCGACGCCGGCGATGCGCGCGGCGATGACCGCCTTCCAAACACGAGGATTGGGCAAGTAGGAAAAGATCCGCACCTCGGCCATAGTG